>CAYNMI010000080.1:0-9366 GCA_964398095.1 uncultured Desulfobacca sp. | reverse complement strand
AACAGATTATGCCAGTAAGGCCGCATACTTTACGTTATAGACGATTTCAGCGCCTCCTGGTAAAATTTTTGGGCGTATTCCTTGACCATGCGCCGGGCGCTGAAGCGGGCCGCGGTGCTCTTGATGGTGTTTTTCATTAATTGCACCCACTCCTGGGGAATGCCGTCGTCGTCGATTTTATAGTACAACGGCACCACGTGCTGCTCCAGGATATCGTAGAGCGCGGCGGCGTCCCGGGCGTCCCGGTCGCCGGCGTCATCGGCGCCGACCCCCCAGCCGTCGGTGCCGTTGAACCCCTCGATCCACCAGCCGTCCAGGATGCTCAGTTGGGGCAGGCCGTTCAGGGCAGCCTTCATGCCGCTGGTGCCGCAGGCCTCCAGGGGAGGCAAGGGGTTGTTGAGCCAGACGTCCACCCCGTGCACCAGGTACTGGGCCAATTGCTCCCCGTAGTCCTCCACAAAGGCGATCCTGGCCCCCAATTGGGGGTCCCGGGCAAAATTGAAGACCCGCTGCAAGACTCGCTTTCCCGGGTCGTCAGCGGGGTGGGCCTTGCCGGCAAAGACGATCTGCACCGGCTGCCAGGGGTTGAGGATAATCTTCTTCAGGCGCTCCAGGTCATGAAAGATCAGGTCGGCCCGCTTGTAGGTGGCAAACCGCCGGGCAAACCCCAGGGTCAGGATGAGGGGGTCCAGCATCACCCCGCCCGACACGACGTTGGTGCAATTGAGGTGGTCGTCCGCCCAGCGCAGGCGGGCCCGCTCCCGGATGCGGTCGATGAGCTTGGTCTTGAGACGGCGGTGCACCTCCCAGAATTTAGCGGCCGGGATGTCATCCAGCAGTTCCCACACCGCGGGATTGTCGTGCTCGGCCAGCCAGTCGGCGCCCAGGTAGCGGTTGAAGAGCAGTTCCAGGCGGGGGGCAATCCAGGTGGGCACGTGCACCCCGTTGGTAATGGAGGTGATGGGGATCTGATCCTCGGGCGTGCCCGGCCACAGGGACTGCCACATCTTCCGGGAGACCTCGCCGTGCTTGACGCTGACGCCGTTGTGGTAAGCCGACAGGCGCAGGGCGAAGGCGGTCATGTTAAAGCCGGCGTTGGGGTCGGCGGGGTTGCGACCCAGGTTGAAGAAGTCCTCCCGGCTTAACCCCAGGCGGGGGTAGTAGCCTCCGAAATATTTATCCAGCAGGGCAAAAGGGAAGACGTCGTGGCCCGCGGGCACCGGGGTGTGGGTGGTGAAGACCGAGGTGGCCCGCACGTCTTGGACCGCCTCGGCATAAGTCATCTTGCCCTCTTCCATGCGCTCCCGGAGGCGCTCCAGGAGGGCGAAGGCGGGGTGGCCTTCATTCATGTGCAGCACCGAGTGCTTGATCCCCAGGGCGGCTAAAATTTCGGTGCCTCCCAGCCCCAGGATGATCTCCTGGAGCAGCCGCTGCTCCAGGTCGCTGATGTAGAGGTGGTCGGAAATGGGGCGGTGAGCCGGATTGTTGGACTCGATATCCGTATCCATCAGGTAGAGAGGGATGCGCCCCACCATAACCTTCCAGACCGCCACAAAGATGGGCGGGTCGGTCACCGGCACCTGCACCACCACCTGCTCGCCCTTATCGTTGTATACCCGGGTGATGGGCGCCGCGTCCCGGTCCAGGACTTCGTCGGTCCCCTGCTGCCAGCCGTCGGCATTGAGCAACTGGCGCACGTAGCCATCGGGATACATGAAGCCCACGGCCACCAGGGGGGTCCCCAGGTCGCTGGCCTCCTTGAGATGATCGCCGGCCAGAAACCCCAGGCCGCCGGCATAAAAGGGCAGGGAGTGGTGCAGGCCGTATTCCAGGGAAAAGTAGGCAATGGGGTGGCACTCGGTGTTGGTGATGTTGGCCGTGAACCAGCACACCTTAGTATCCACGTCCCGGTGGAACCGGGCCAGGACCGCGTCATAGTGCCGGAGATACTCCGGGTCCGCGGCCGCGGCCGTCAGGATTTGGGGCGGTAAGACCGTGAGGAGCTTTACCGGGTTGTGACGGGTCTCCTTCCAGACGGGGCGGTCCAGCATCTTGAAGAGCAGCCGGGCCTCGGGGTGCCAGCTCCACCAGAGGTTGAAGGCCAGCTCCCCTAAGCCCGCCAGGCGTTCCGGCAGGTTGGGAAATTTTTTGTCAGGGCTGTCCATAGGCGCGCACTCCTGCATCGGGATTCAATCGCTCGGGGCGGGTTCAAAAACGCATATAATTCAAACTAATGCCGATTCGGGGGAATGCAAGGGGGGCCAGGTGCAGAAGATGCCTGACGATTTCAAGAGGGCTTTGCACTTACAGGGCATTGATGCAGTTCAGACCTTACGACGCCACCTGTCGGGATGGGGTTTCGTCGTCGTCGGGGGCTTTCTCCTCCTCCCGGGCGAATTGCATCTCATACAAGCGGCGGTAGAGGCCGTCGTGCGCCAGGAGTTCGGCGTGGGTGCCGATCTCCTGGATGCGGCCGTCTTCCATGGCGATGATGCGGTCGGCGCCCCGGACCGTGGAGAGCCGGTGGGCGATGACTAACGTAGTGCGGCCGACAATGAGCCGGTCCAGGGCCTGCTGCACTTCCCGTTCGGATTCCGAGTCCAAAGACGAGGTGGCCTCATCTAAGATCAGGATGGGCGGGTCCTTAAGCAAAGCCCGGGCGATGGCCAGGCGCTGGCGCTCGCCGCCGGAGAGGCGCACCCCCTGCTCGCCGATGAGGGTGTCCAGTCCCTGGGGCAGGGCCATGACAAAGTCATAGGCGTGGGCGGCCCTGAGGGCGTTGATGATTTCCTCCTCAGTGGCGGTGAGGCGGCCGTAGGCCACGTTGTGGCGCACGGTGTCGTTAAAGAGAATGGTCTGTTGAGTGACCACCCCGATCTGGCTTCTCAGGGAGGCCAGGGTGACGTCCCGGATATCCTGGCCGTCAATGGAGATGACGCCGGTGCCCACCTCATAGAAGCGGGGCAGGAGGTTCAGAAGGCTGGTTTTGCCGGCTCCGGAGGGTCCCACCAAAGCCACCACTTCGCCCCGGCGCACGCTGAAGTCGATATGGTGAAGGACGTTTTGGCGGCCGTCGAAGGCGAAGTTGACGCCGGCATAGCGGATCTCCCGGGCCAGGGGAGTGAGGCTCGCGGCCCCGGGGGCGTCCTGGATTTCCGGCTGCCGGTCCATGAGGCCGAAGACCCGGGTTGCGGCGGCCAGACCTTCCTGGACGATATTTTGCACCGAGCTCAGACTCTTGATGGGCTGGTAGAGCATGAGGAGCGCGGCCAGGAAGGAGAAGAAGGTGCCGGGGGTGGAGGTGCCCCGAATGACCGCGTAACCGCCGTAGAAAATGATGCCGGCCATCCCCAGGGAGCCCAGAAACTCCATGATGGGGGGAGACAGCTCCCGGGTGGCGTTGAGCTTCATGCGGATGCGGAAGTAACCCCAGTTGGCCCCGATGAAACGGTCTTGCTCGAAATCCTCCCGGGCGAAGGCCTTGACGATACGCTGGCCGATGAGGGACTCCTGGAGCACGTTATAGAGGTTAGCATTGGCCACCTGGGTCTTGTGGGACATGCGGCGCATGCGTTTGCCCAGTTGGACGATGATGACCACCGCCACGGGGAAGACTACGATGGCCAGGAGGGCCAGGTGCCACTCCCGGTAAAAGATCACTGCGGTCAGGCCGATGACCGTGAAGGAATCCCTGAAGAAGCTGGTCACCACCCGGGTCACCGCGTCCTGGAGGAGGTTGACGTCGTAAGTGAGGCGGCTCATGAGCACCCCGGTGGACTCGGCGTCAAAGAAGGACAGGGGCTGACGCTGCAGGGAGGCGAAAAGCTGGTCCCGGAGGCGGGTGACGGTGGCGTTGCCGATGTAACTCATCTGGTAATTGTAGGTGTAGGACAGGGCCCCCTTGATGAGGTAGAGGATCACCACCAGGGGCGGCAGGAGGTAAAGCATGCTCACCTTTTTGGCGAAAAAGACGTCGTCCAGGACGGGCTTCACCATGTAGGCCAGGAGCGCGGTGATCCCCGAGACCCCCAGCATGGCGACAATAGCCGCGATCATGCGCCACTTGTGAGGTTTAAGGTAGGTGAGCAGGCGGCCATAAAGCCGCAGGTCAGCTTTGTTCATCATCAGGACGTATCGGGATAAGGCTTTTGTTTCTCCCTATATACCTTATCGGCGGGCAATTTTCCAATAAAATGCGGCCGGTGCGTCAGGGTGGGGATGGTATGACCGCGCCTCGCTCAAAAGATTTCCTCCACCAGACGGGGCAGCAGGTCCGGCTGCCGGAAGTCATCCGGGGACAGGGCGCGGACGATGGCGCCGTCCTTCATGACCAGGAGTTTATCGGCCAGGCGGCGGGCCTGGCCCAGGCTGTGGGACACGGCCAGAATGGGGTAACGCTCCTTCAGTTGCGCCAGGAGGGCCTCGATCTGGCCCGCGGCCCGAAAATCCAGGGAAGCGGTGGGCTCATCCAGGAGCAAGAGGTCAGGTTCCAGGGCCAGGGCCCGGGCCAGGCAGAGGCGCTGCTGCTGCCCCCCGGAGAGAGTCAGGGCCGGGGCCCGGAGGCGGTCCCTGACTTCTTCCCACAAGTGGGCGGCCTGGAGGGCTGCCGCCACCCGGCCGGGGATCTCCGCCCGGGGCGCCCCCAGCACCAGATGGAGGGGCAGGGCGATATTTTTTTCGATGCTCATGGGCAGGAGGTTGGGGTTTTGAAAGACCATGCCGATGCGGCGCCGCAGTTCCGTGACCGGGAAGCCGTCCCGGTAGAGGTCATGCCATTGCCCCCCCAGGCGCAGCCTGAGGCTGCCGCTGGTGGCGCAGGCGGGAAAACACTCGTTGAGGCGGTTGAAGGTCCTCAGCAAGGTGGTCTTCCCGGAGCCCGAGGGGCCGATGATGACAGTGAGATGGCGGTCCCGGAGCTCAAAGTTGAGCCCCTGCAGCACCCGGCGGCCGGCAAAGCTGACGGCCAGGTCCCGCACCTGGGCCACCAGGTTCAGATCGTCCGGTCTTGGTGTTGCCATTTGCGCTCAATGGCCCGGTGCAGCCGTTGGGCCCCCAGGAAGAGGAGGCTGGTGAGGAGGAGCAGCACCAGGGCGGCCCCGAAGCCCCGGTCCAACTCCGCCGGCGACCGGTGCTCCGCAGCCAGAAAGTAGATGGTAAAGGGCAGGGCCTCGAATTTGTCCGTGAGGCTCTGGGGCAGGCCGGCGTTGGCCACCACCCCGGTGAGCAGGATCACCGCGGTGTCTTCCGCGGCCCGGCCCACGGCCAGGATGACGCCGCTCAGGATGCCCCGGCTGGCCGCGGGCAACAGGACGTGAAGGACATTTTGCCGGGGGGTGAATCCCAGGCTGGGACCGGCGAGCTTCAAGGGCTCAGGCAGGCCTTCCAGGGTGGTCTGGGTCATGACGATGAGGTAGGGCAGCACCAGGATGGCCAGGCAGGCCGCGGACAAGAGGAGCCCGGTGTTGGCCCGGGGCGCCAGGGTCTGCCGCAGCAGCAGGATCAGGGCGAATCCGAACAGCCCCATGAGGATGGAGGGAATCCCGGCCAGGAGGTCAATGGCAAAGGTCATCAACTTCTTCAAGGGGCCCGAGGCGTATTGGGCCAGGTAGATGCCGGCGCCGATCCCCAGGGGGATGGCCAGGAGGGAAGCCAGGATAACCAGGCAGAGGGTGCCCACGCAGGCCGGCCAGATGCCGTCCCACACCGGCAGGCGGCCGGTTATCGCCTGCCAGGGGCTAACTTTCCCGAACCACAGGGCCAACCCCAGGGTCGAACCGCCGCGTTGGGCCAGGAAGCCGAGATACAACAGGACCGCAGCCAGGGTGCCCAGGGCCGCCAGCCAGGAGAAGCCGCCTAACAGTCGCTCAATTTTTCGGTTCATAAGGGGTAGGGGCGCCGGAGATTGACCGGGGCTTAAGTCCCCGGAGGGCCAGGTTCACCATAAGGGTGATGACGAAGAGAATCAGGCCGCAGGCAAAGATGGAATGATACGCCAGGCTGTGGCTGTCCGTGGCCACCACCAGGGCGATATGCGCGGTCATGGTGCGGATGGAGTCAAACAGGGAGCCGGGGACCTGGGGGGCATTGCCGGCCAGCATCAGGGCGATGAGGGTGTCTCCCATGGCCCGGGCGAAACCCAGGACCAGGGCGGCCAAAAGCCCCCGGTGGGACAGGGGCAGGAGGACCCAGAGCAGTCCCTGAGCCGGGGTGAACCCCAGGGCCGTGCCCGCCAGCCGCACCCCCGCATCCACCTGCCGGAGCTGGCTGTGGATCAGGAGGACAATGGTGGGCAGAATGAGCAGGCTCAGGGTCAGCGAGGCCGCCAGCCAGGAGAACCCCGAGCCGTGCTCAAACACCCCCCGAATCCGCGGCACCAGGAGAAATACCGCCACAAACCCGTACACCACGGTGGGAATGCTGGTCATGAAGTGCACCACGGCCAGGACCACCCGGGCCAGGGGGCGGGGCCCCAGGCCGTGGGCAAAGCAGCAAATCCCCACCCCCAGGGGATAGGCCAGGAGCAGGGCCGAGGCGGCCAGGTAGACTGAACCCACCACCATGGGCAGGATGCCGAATTGCCCCTGAAAGGGGCGCCAGTGCCAGGCCAGGATGCGATTCAGGTGGCCGCCGGCCACGATGGGCCAGGTGAAATAGAGCAGAAACCCCAGGATGGCCAGGACCGACAGGCAGGAGATCAAGGCGCAGGCGCCGCAGATCCCGTGAAACCAGGCTTCCCGGCGGTGCACCCGCCGGGCGTGGGCCCGGCCCTGGCGAGGGGCCGGAGAAGGCCCTATGGAGGGCGGCAAGGCTATCCCTGACTCATTTTTAATACTCAAACTTATCTTCCTTGATTCTCACCCCAGCAGCGATCGAACTACCCGGTCACGACGTGGGAATAAAGCCGTGCTTGAGCAGGATCTTGGCCCCCGCCGGGCTCTTGATGTAGTCGATGAAGGCCTTGACCAGGGGGCTGGGCTCGCCCTTGGTGTTCATGTAGAGCAGCCGCACCACGGGATACTTGCCGCTCTTGGCGTTTTCCTGGGTGGGCTCCACCCCGTCCAGCTTGACGCCCACCACGGTGGCATCCAGGTGGCCGATGCTCACGTAACCGATGCCGTGAGGGTCCTGGGCCACGGCCACCTTCATGGCGCCGTTGCTGGCCACCACGTTGGCCTTGTCGGCAATGGGACCCTTTTTCAGGACTTTCTTCCAGAAGGTCTCCCGGGTGCCGCTGGCTTCATCCCGGGTATAGAGGTCGATGGACGCGTCTTTGCCGCCTAACTGCTTCCAGTTGGTGACCTTGCCGGCGAAGATATCCCGGACCTGTTGGGAAGTGAGGGCCTTGAGCGGATTTTTGGGATTGACCACCACGGCCACCCCGTCGATGGCAAAGGGAAAGGTCTTGAGCCCGTACTGGGCGATTTCTTTTTTGGTGAGGGCCCGGCCGGTATTGCCGATGGCCACCAGCCCGGCGCCCACCTTCTGGACCCCCACCCCGGAGCCGCCGCCGGCCACGGTGATGCGAATCTTGGGGTTGACCGCCATGATCTGCTCGGCGGCGTCTTTCATTACCGGGATATGGGCGGTGCCCCCGGCGATGTCGATGGTGCCCGACAGGGACTTAAACTGGTCCAGGGGGGCGCTGAATCCCACCCCGGGAATGGCCAGCAACAGGGTTACCGCCAACAGAAAAATCGCGTGTTTGAAGATCGGCCGTCTTACCATCATTTCCCCCTCTGTTAGAGATTATGGTGCCACACGGTCCGCAGCCGGCGCCTCAGGTCAGGGTGATGACCTTGTCGGCCAGTTGCATGGCGGTGACGATATCCAGCATATTGGTGGTTTCCCCCACCTGCTTGGCCTCCAGGAGCTGGAAATGGTTGAGGCAGGTGCCGCACACCAGGAGCCTGACCCCGGATTGCTCCAGGTTCTGAAGACCGGCCAGCACCTCGGAGCCGGCTACGGCCAGCTTCACCCCGGCATTGAGCAGGACCACGCACCACAACTCCGGCCCCATTTCCTTGAGGGTGGCGATGAAGTTGCCCATGAGCTTGCCCCCCAGGACGGCGTCGCCCCGCCCCAACTGGTCGGCGCCCATGAGCACGAGGATCTTGCGGGGGGCCTCCTCCGCGGCCGGGATCATGATCTGGCAGGTGGCGGACTCCGGGCGGGTCCCACTCACCGTGAAGGTTCCTTCCCGCGCCTCTCCCCGCACCTGAAAACCGGCCCGCTGGAGAAACCGGCTGACGTTCTCCTGGGCCGCGGGGTTGTCCACCAGCACGGTGAGCTGATGCACGTCGCCCCGGTCGATGAGTTCCTTGGTTTTGATCACCGGGTTTGGACAGGCCAACCCCCGGCAATCCAATGATTTTTCCGACATGGCGTAAGATTCTCCTCTGGTTATTCCCGGCGCCACTCGGCTAGGCCGGGGTGATCACTGGCTGACGGCAGGCGCCGGCGTCGATCTCCATGCAGGGCGGCGCCCAGGGCCCCCACCAGGTCCGGCTGCGCCGGGACGATGACGGGCATTTCCAACAACTCTTCCAACAGGGCGCGCACGCAGGGGTTGTGGGCCACGCCTCCCGCGAACAAGAGCGGCGGCACCACACCCACCCGGCGCAACATGGCCAGAGTCCGCTGCACAATGGCCAGGTGCAGCCCCAGAGCGATATTGGCGGCCTTCTCCCCCCGGGCCATGAGGGAGGTGGCTTCGCTTTCGGCAAACACGGTGCACATGCTGTTGATTTGAATGCGCCGGTCCGCCTGGAGGGCAAAGCCGCCAAACTCCTCCAGCGGCACCTGCAGGGCCGTGGCCATGAATTCCAAAAATTTGCCGGTGCCCGCGGCGCAGCGGTCATTCATTTCAAACTTGGCCACCTTTCCGGCCTCCCCCAGGGAAATGGCCTTGGTGTCCTGGCCTCCGATATCCAGCACGGTGCGCACGTTGGAATTAAGATAGTGGGCTCCCAGGGCATAGGCCTGAATTTCGGTGATGGCCGTGACCCGACCCTGCCGGAGATGCTCCACCGCCAGCTTGCGGCCATAGCCGGTGGCCACGATTGGGGCCGGGGGCAGGCCCACCAGCAACCGCCGGCATTGGGCCAGGGGGTCGAAGGTGGTGGGGAGCCTGGCCTGATGCAGCACCTGCCCGCCTTCCAGGAGCACCAGCTCGATGGATCGGGAACCGATGTCGAGACCGACTATCCGGGGGCCCTCACCCAAGGCCATCCTCCAATAGGTACCTTACTCAAATTCCTGTTCAAATTGATGCCGGGCGGCCAGCAGCAGATCATAGGCCCGCTGCATGATCCTTAGGCCCCGGGGTGTGGCGGCGCCGACCTTGGCGGCATTATCCAGGGCCAGGAT
>CAYNMI010000079.1:0-9387 GCA_964398095.1 uncultured Desulfobacca sp. | reverse complement strand
CCGGGTCGCCGCTGATGGAGATGGGCACCTCGCCGGCCCCGAAGGCATAGAGCATGTTAAACTGCCCCGGGGCAAAACTGAAATCCGTGGCGCCGTCAGCTCGAGTCAGGTCCAGGGTATAGGTGTCGTAGGTTTCCCGCTTCACCTTCTGGATCACAAAAGGGGTCGGTATCATGGGATCAGGCAGGTTTGCTTGCATAGCCCTTCCCATATTCGGTCAGCGAGCCCCGTCGGAGCGGGTTTCAAACCCGCCCCCACCGTCAAACCGGATCATTATCTTAACCGTAAAAATCGGCCAACTGGACCTTGGTCACCCGGAACTGGACCGCCAGGTGATGGGCGTAGCGCCGCATGAGCTCATAGCCGAAATCGTGGTCCTGGTTGCACTTGTTCAGGAGGCATTGGACCTCCAGGCTGATGACCCGGGTCAGGTCCAGGGCCTTGGCATCCAGATGCCAGTGGTACGGCTGCTCAAACCACAGCCAACCCAACACCTCTCCTTCGCCGATGGTTTGGACGGTGAGAGGTCCCCGGCGGGCCCGGTAGATTTCCACCGCCACCCGGCCGTGGTGGATCACGTAAAACTTGGTGGCCGCTTCGTTATCCCGGCACAGGAATTGGCCCGGCTTGAAAGTCTCCCGGGAGGCGCACTCCAGGATGAGTTTGAGATAGCGAGGCTCCAGGCCCTTGAAAAAGGGATGCGCCGCCAAAATGGGTTCCATCGTTTCCATGCGCTACTCCTTCGGAGCTCCTGCCGGGGTTTCCCGGAGGGCCCGGGCTTCCTCGGTGATATCGATGCCCACGGGGCACCAGGTGATGCAGCGCCCGCACCCCACACAACCCGAGGTGCCGAACTGGTCGATCCAGGTGGCCAGCTTGTGAGTCATCCACTGGCGGTAGCGGGACTTGGGCGAGGTCCGGATGCTGCCGCCATGCAGGTAGGAGAAATCCACGGTGAAGCAGGGGTCCTGGCGCCGCCGGCGTTCTGCGGTGGTGCCCGTCAGGTCCATGTCATCCTCCAGGGTATGGCAGAAACAGGTGGGGCAGACCATGGTGCAGTTGCCGCAATTGAGACAGCGGGCCGCCACCGCCTCCCAGCGCGGGTGTTCATAGCCGGCGTAGAGGGCCTCTTTGAGCCCGGCGGTGGCCAGGGCCCGGCCCATATTCCCGGCCATGGCCGCCACTACCCGGGCCCCGGCGTCGATCTCCGCCTGGGTGGCCGGGCGCTGGGGCACGGCCTGGATAATCTCGGCCCCAGTCCCAGTGCCCACTTCCACCAGGAAGAAATGGTCATCCCCCTGGAGCACTTCCGTCAGGGCCAGATCAAACCCCCCGGCCGCCCGGGGGCCGCTGCCCATGGAGACGCAGAAACAGGTCCCCTTGTCATGGTGGCCGCAGTTCAAGGCCACGACGAGGGCCTGCTCCCGGCGCGCCCGGTAGATCGGGTCCACATGGGCGCCCTTCAGGAACACCCGGTCCTGCACCGCCATAGCCTCAAGTTCACAGGCCCGGACTCCCAGGAAGGCGAACTTGGGGACCTCCTCCACCCCGGGGCTGACCCGGAAGCCGGCGCCCTCCCGCTGGACCTGGTAGATGGTCTGGTGCGGCGGCCATAAAAACTGTTTCCACGACTGCTGGCCCACCGCGTAGCCGAAGAAGGCCCGGTCCCGCCGTTTTTCCAGGCGAAAGGCGCCCCCTGCCTGGAGGGCGGTCCAGCCCACCGGCAAGTCCGCCACCGTGCCGATGTCCCCATAGATCAGGTGACCGTCTTCCAGGGTGGGGCCCACCACCTGATAGCCCCGGCCGGCCAGGGCGTCCAGCAAATGCTGGAAATCCTGCGCGGCCAGCCTTACCTGCGCGCCGACCTCTAAAGCTGCTGCTGCCATAGATTATCAGGTCTCCATCTCAGGCGGCAACCCTGTCAGACCGCCGCGGGATTCGCTTGTTCGACCATTGCCTTCTATAATCACTATAGGAGCAAAAGGGGGTTGCGTCAAGGACCATCCCGCCGCAGACGCCATCCGGGTCCCCCGTTTACCCACCGCATATCGGGCAACATCGGTACTTCAGCCCATAACCTGAAATCACTTAGGGCTGGCAAGCCGCGGGAGCAGCCGGGAATGGCCTTCAGACGTTAGGTTTGGACCTTAAACGGAAAAAGAAGAGGGAGGGAGAGTGGGGTCACTCTCCCCCCATCAATGGTGGAAGGAAGCAGCAGGTTGGTTAAGAAGGAACCAGTGCCGCTCATACCTGACGCGGCCCCGGCCGTACGCACCTAAAAGTTCACGGTAAGGTTGACGCCGCCCAGGATATGGTTATGTTGCCCATCCCACGACAGGCCGCTGAGGGTGGCGGTGGACTGACCCCCCAAGGCATACCAGTATTGGATCTTGGGGGCGACCACCACCATGTCTTTATACACGGGGATGTTCAGGGCCACCGCCAGATACCCGGCGCTCAGGGACTGGTAAAACTTATTTTCCACATTGCCGGCCGAATCAAAGACCGGATACGCGGCCTTATCATTGGAAAATTCGGCGCTCCAACTGGCATACAGATCCAGATTCATCCCCTTCATCAAAGGGATATCAAAAGCCCGGTGGACATACCATTGGAGATAGGTGCCGGGGAAGTGATTCACTTCCCGGAAGACCTGAACCCCAAAATTGAACCAGGGCAACTTATAATCGGCCCCGCCGTAGATTTCCCACGAGTTGAATTGGGAATCAGCCGAATCCAGGAGGTAAAGGATGGTGCCGCCGGTGAGAGTAAAATTGCTGATGACCTCCCGGGAGTAGGAAAAGGTTAGGTCCGTTTCATTCCAACGGGCCTGCTTGCAATTGGGCCGGGTGTAACTATAAGGGTTTTCCTCCCGCATGTCGAAGTTGTTCCAGACGTTGAACGAGAATCCCTTGTAGGTCCCGGTGAGCGATGGCTGAATCACCACGCTGTTCCGGCTCAAGGCGATGCCGCGCCAGACGTACTGGCTGAGAATATCCGTGCTGATATTCCATTGCGGCCTTTCCGGCTCCTTGGCCTCTTCTGCCAACGCGGCCGGCGCCCACCACATCATGAGGCTGATTAACACGCCCACGACAATTACCCACTTGCTCTTTACCCCGATTTTCTCCATACCATCTTCTCCTTAGTTTAATATCATCAGTTGACGCGGTGCGAACGGGTCTCCACCTGCAAACCTTGCCAAGACGGGGAGAAGAAATCTCCTCCTCCCCCCCGCCGGACTTAAACCGCTTCGTCGCCCTTTTCCCCCGTGCGGATCCGGATGACTTCCGCCACCGGATACACGAAGATCTTGCCGTCCCCGATGCGGCCGGTACGGGCGTTTTTGGCGATGGTCTCCACCACCGCCTCGGCCTTGTCGTCGGAAGTGATGACCTCCATTTTCACTTTGGGGAGGAAATCCACCTGGTATTCCATGCCCCGGTAGACTTCCCGGATGCCTTTTTGGCGGCCAAACCCCTTGACCTCGGTGACGGTCATACCCTGGACGCTGATCTCATGCAGCGCCTCTTTTACCGCTTCCAACCTGAAAGGCTGAATGATGGCCTCAATCTTCTTCATGGCTGTTCTCCTCTCATCGTGATGGCCGGCTGCACCGGCTTGCCCGGATGACGCCAGGGCTGCGGCTTGAAGGCTTCCTTACCCCTGACCATTGGCCGCCTCCTCCCGCTTGCCCTTGATCACGGAAAAGTCGGGATAGGCCAACACACCGGTTTCCGGGATATCCAGGCCGCCCATCTCCACTTCGGCAGAGACCCGGTTGCCGATAATGACGTCCACCAGCTTGAAGAAAAGGTAGGATGCGACAAAAATGAAGACGATATTGGTAATGACATCGATAAACTGAGCCGCCAGTTGCGAGGGATCGCCATAGAACAGGCCGGTGACCGTGCCCTTGACGCTGTTCCAGCCGTCACCGTACGTGCCGTCGGCCAGGAGGCCCAGGGCTAAAATCCCCCAGGCGCCGCAGACGCCGTGCACCGAGACCGCCCCCACGGGATCGTCCACCTTCATCACGCGCTCCACAAACAACACGCTATAGATCACCAGAACCCCGGCCACGGCCCCGATGAGCACCGACGAGGGCGCGGTCACAAAGGCGCAGGGCGCGGTGATGGCCACCAGGCCAGCCAGCAGGCCGTTGGCGCACATAGTGGGATCGGGTTTCCCGAACTTCAGCCACATGACGATCATGGCGAACAAGGCCCCGGAGGCCGAAGCCAGCATGGTATTGGTGGCGATCACGCCGATCCGGAGGTCGGTGCCCGCCAGAGTGGAGCCGGGGTTAAACCCGAACCAACCGAAGGCCAGGATCAAGGTGCCGATGATGGCCATGGGAATGTGGTGGCCCGGAATGGCGTTGGGGGTGCCGTCTTTCTTGAACTTCCCGATTCGGGGCCCCAGGACGAGGGCCCCGGCTAAGGCGGTCACGCCACCGGTCATGTGGACCACGCTGGAGCCGGCGAAATCCACCGCCCCATGGCCCAGCCCCAAATTGGCGCCCAATTGGGACAGCCAGCCGCCGCCCCAGACCCAGTTGCCAAAGATCGGATAGGTGATCATGGAGATAAAAAAGCCATAGATGCAAAAAGAGATAAACTTCCAGCGTTCCGCCATGGCCCCGGTGGGGATGGTGGCCGCGGTGTCCATGAAGACCATCTGGAACAGGAATAAGGTAAAAACGCTGACATCATAAACCCCGGGCGCGGCCAGGAAAAAGCCTTTGTAGCCTATGATCCCGAAGTCCTTGCCGAATAAATGGAGGGTCACTTCGTGGTTTAAATTCGCCACCATACCCAGGTTGGCCACCTGGCCGACGCCGCCGAACATCAGGGCAAAACCCATGACCCAGAAGCCCAACATGCCGATGGCGTAGACCATCATGTTCATGAGCATGGTGTGGGCCGCGTTCTTGGCCCGGCAAAACCCGGTCTCCACCATGGCGAACCCGGCCTGCATGAACATGACCAGAAACCCGGTGATCAGGGTCCACATGATGTTGATGGAGATCTTGTTGTGGCCCACGGCTTCAGCGACTTCCAGGAATACGGGCTTACCCGCGGTCTTGGCGGGAATGTCCTTAATGGTCCCCGTGGCCGTTCCCGCCGGATCTCCGGTAATGGCGGCGGCGGCCGGCGGCGCCCCGGCGGGTTCATCCGCCCGGACCACCAGCGGCATGGCCAGCATGATCACCATGATGGTTAAGATAAAAATTACTGCTATGCGTCTATAATTCACCGTGATCTCCCCTCTTGATTTTTTTGTGAGAGCGCTCTGGGTGAATGTTAAGCAATTGTTGTGCCATGAAATATATCATTGATATCAATTGGTTATGTTTTTCCGGTTTTTCATAATATTACGATAATGTAAGTTGGTAGTAATTAGTTTTGCATTATTGTATAGCTGAAGACCGTGCCTATGGCGGTCCTCTTTTAGCTAAGAGGTTGATAAACCATGGAAAAATTGAAAATTGACCTATCTGATACGGCAATGCCGTCAAGGTGAGCTGGGGCCGCGCTCTGGGTGAGACATCGGGGAGAGCTTCCCAGGCCCCCCCCGATTACCGGAATCCTCGTTAAACCGCGCTTTCGCCGGTTTCGCCGGTGCGAATCCGGATGACTTCGCTTACCGGATACACAAAGATCTTGCCGTCACCGATCCGCCCGGTGCGGGCTTTGTCGACAATGGTGTCAATAATCTCCTTGGCCTTGTCGTCCGGCACGATGACCTCAAGTTTCACCTTGGGGAGGAAATCCACCTGGTACTCCATCCCCCGGTAGACCTCCCGGATCCCCTTTTGCCGCCCGAACCCCTTGACTTCGGTAACCGTCATGCCCTTGACGTCCAGGGCCTGGAGGGCTTCCTTAACCGGCTCCAGCTTGAAGGGCTGGATAATCGCTTCGATCTTTTTCATGCTTTGCCTCCCGAATTACAGACTGTACCCGATTTCTGCATGTTCGCTGATATCCAAACCGCGTACCTCGTTCTCTGTTGATACCCTGAGCCCCATGGTAGCGTCAAGGATTTTAAAGAGAATGTAGCTGATTACAAAGGAATAGACCAGAGTCACCACCACCGCGATTACCTGGGTGACAAACTGGCCGGGATTGCCAAAGAACAAACCGTTGGCTCCCGCCGGGTTTACCAGGGTGGAGGCAAACAGACCGGTGCATAAGGCGCCCACAATCCCACCGATACAGTGCACCCCCACCACGTCCAGGGAGTCGTCATAGCCCAGTTTCGGTTTGGCCAACACCGCCAGGTAGCAGACGACCCCGGCCACCAGACCGATAATGATGGCGGACATGGGACCCACATAGCCCGCCGCCGGGGTGATGGCCACCAGTCCGGCCACTGCGCCCGAAGCCGCGCCCAGGGTAGTAGGCTTGCCCCGGAAGCCCCATTCCACAGCCACCCAGGACAGGGTGGCGGCGGCCGTGGCCAGGTGCGTGGCCGTGAACGCCGAAGACGCCAGGGAGCCGGCCGCCAGGGCGCTGCCGGCGTTGAACCCGAACCACCCGAACCACAGGAGGCCCGCTCCCAGGATGGTCATGGGCAGATTGTGAGGGATGAAGGCGGTGTGGTTACCATAACCCTGGCGCTTGCCCACCACCAGGGCCGCGGCCAGGGCCGCGATACCGGCGTTGATATGGACGACCGTGCCCCCGGCGAAATCCAGGGCCCCCAGTTCTTTCAGCCAACCCTTGTCGCCCCAAACCCAGTGGGCCACCGGACAGTAAACGATGGTGAACCAGAGGACCATGAACACCAAAAAAGTGCTGAACTTCATACGCTCGGCAAAGGCGCCGGTGATCAGGGCCGGGGTGATGATGGCAAACATGCACTGGTAGATCATGAAGGTCTGGTGAGGAATGGTTTCAGAATAGGTCTTAAACGGTGCGAGACCCACGCCACTGAGGCCGATATAATCCAGGTTGCCGATGAAATGCCCCACGTCCGGGCCGAAGGCCAGACTGTAGCCGTAAACGGCCCAGAGGATGCTGATGACCCCCAGGAGAATAAAATTTTGCATGATGGTGCCCAAGACATTCTTGCTCCGCACCATGCCCCCATAAAACAGCGCCAGCCCTGGGGTCATGAGCATGACCAGGGCTGCGGAGACTAACATAAAGGCGGTATCTCCGGAATTCATAATGCCGTTTCTCCTCAAGAGATGAATTTGTGCTGCCAATCGTGAAGCAAATCCCATGCCATTTAAATAGACTGTAATTACAGCATGTTAAGCAAATTGGCTTCACCGCTGATATACATTTATGTACGATTATGGTTTTTTAATCTACATTAATGTAGCCAATTTGTTATAAATTCCCAGAGATGCCTTGAAAAATTACAATCGTGTATATTCACGTGGTCACAATATTGTTGCCCGTCCCGGCGGTCCCCCAAGCCCCATCCTCCTCCGGGGTCCCGGCTTATGCCCTCGTGAAGACCCCGGTCCACCCAGGGCGCCCAAGTTTTTGCAGAATTGTCCGGAGGCGCCTGCCTGGCTCCCGGGGCGCGCCGCCTCCAGGGGCGGCGTACCCCGGATCGCAGGCCGGCAGCGGCGGCATTAATTTAAGGAAGTTTTCGGAAAAGCGTGGCTTTTGGGGAAGGAAACCGGTTGCGGGAACCGGCCGCGCCACCGGGGAGAGGGTGAGGGGGGAAATCTAGCTTCCCCCCTCCCATTATTAAATTCTATTCACTATCCACTATCCACTGCTCACTGCTCACTGCTCACTGGCAACTGGCAACTGACCACTGGCAACTGCTTCTACATGTGGTCGATGAGGGCCTGGCCGAACTCCGAGCACGACACTTCCCGGGAGCCCGGCAGCAGCCGGGCCAAATCGTAGGTGGCGATGCCGTCCTGCAGGGTCCGGGGCAGGCTCTGGTGGATACATTGGGCCGCCTCGTCCCAGCCCAGATATTCCAGCAGCATGGCGCCGGACAGAATCAGGGAACTGGGGTTGACCTTGTCCTGGCCGGCGTATTTGGGGGCGGTGCCGTGGGTGGCCTCGAAGATGGCGCAGTGGTCCCCGATGTTGGCCCCCGGGGCCATCCCCAACCCCCCCACCTGGGCCGCCAGGGCGTCGGAGATATAATCCCCGTTGAGGTTGGGGGTGGCGATGACCTGGTATTCCTCCGGCCGCAGCAGCACTTGTTGAAACAGGTTGTCCGCCAGCCGGTCCTTGAGCACCGTCTTGCCCGCGGGGATGCGGCCATGGTAGACCGTGGCCAGTTCCGCCTCCGAAATCACCCCCTCGGGCAGCTCCGCGGCCACTTCATAGCCCCAGGTTTGAAAGGCCCCTTCCGTGTATTTCATGATGTTGCCTTTGTGCATCAGGGTGACCGAGCTCCGGTGATGTTTCAGGGCGTATTTCAAGGCCATGCGGATCAGGCGCTTGCTGCCCCGTTCGGTCATGGGCTTGAGGCCCACCGCCGTCGACGGGGCCAGAGTGCAGCCTAATTCGTGATTGAGGAAGTTGATCAGGCGTTGGGCCTCGGGGCTGTTGGCCGCCCATTCCAGACCGGCATAGACGTCTTCGGTGTTTTCCCGGAAGATCACCATGTCGATTTTTTCCGGCGCCTTCAGGGGGCTGGGCACTCCGTCATAGTAGCGCACCGGCCGGATACAGGCATACAGGTCCAGAACCTGGCGCAGGGTGACGTTCAGGGACCGGAACCCCCCGCCGATGGGGGTGGTGAGGGGGCCCTTGAGGGCCACCCGGTATTCCCGCAGGGCCGTCAGGGTTTCCACCGGCAAATAACTGCGGCTCAGCTTAAAACCCTTTTCCCCGGCCAGGACTTCCTGCCAGTAGATCCGCTTGCTGTCCCCGTAGGCCTTGGCCACTGCCGCATCCAGCACCGGCCGGGTGGCTCGCCAGATATCCGGGCCGGTGCCGTCCCCTTCGATATAGAGAATAATCGGCCGGTCGGGAACCACCAGTCCCCCGGCGGGGCTGGCGGTAACTATCTCACCCTGTCCATGCTCATGCTGTGCCATCATCGTCCCCGTTTAAAATATTTTTATTTCACCCTATTTTTGTCGCCGGCGCAAGTAATTCCTAGAAGCTATTACAAAACCTCAATTTCCCCTAAATTGTCATTCTGAGCGCCGCGCAGAATCTAGTATTTTTAAATAGATAAGACCATTCACGACGCTCAGGAAGACATGAACAATCGCTTTTGCCATAGCTTCAGGTCTGCCGAAAAGACCATGGGGGGCCGCGGCCCCCGCGGCCCCCTTGCATTTGACAGAACCGCGCCGGGGTGACATATTGCCGTTAAACCCCATCATCACAATGTAGGGTAGGCGCCCTCGCCTGCCCATCCACCACCGGCGGCCGCCGACCCTGGCGCCGCTAA
>CAYNMI010000078.1:6693-9475 GCA_964398095.1 uncultured Desulfobacca sp. | reverse complement strand
TCAAGGAGAACGGTTTTGCCTTCCCTAAATTCCGTCAAGGCCTCTTCCGCCAGCTTGGCAATCTGGTCTTGGGATTGGGCAAAGGCCTGGTCCCAAAGCCTCTCTGAGGCAATTTCATCGAGCAGCAGCGCTGCCAGAGCTTCCTGTTCTTCCGGAGGCAATTGGGAAGCCTGAGCAAATGCTTCCTCTAGCCGCGTATTCATGGTCAGGTCCTCTCTTAATATAAGTATTTAGCACAAAGAGGCTATTGATTCAATGATATGTCATGGGGCGCC
The DNA here is from genome assembly GCA_964398095.1 of uncultured Desulfobacca sp. Classification (GTDB taxonomy): domain Bacteria; phylum Desulfobacterota; class Desulfobaccia; order Desulfobaccales; family 0-14-0-80-60-11; genus 0-14-0-80-60-11. The sequence goes on along the minus strand of CAYNMI010000078.1, from coordinate 9,200 downwards.
TCTTTACCGCGGATTTGCCAATCTCCATGATCATCATACCGTTGTCTTTACCGTGAGCAATATTCTATCATCAAATACGGCCCGCATTATCCAATGGTGTTCCGCTCACGGGCGAATTATCCCGCCCCGGAGATTGTCAGGGGGATTCTTTTCAGGTTAAAATATTTAAATTATGTTGATTATTCCGGCCATTGACCTCAAAGACGGCAAGTGCGTGCGTTTGCGCCAGGGGCGGGCCGAGGACGTGACCGTGTTCGGCGACGACCCCGGGGCCATGGGCCTTAAGTGGCAAGACGCCGGGGCCAAGCTCCTCCACGTGGTGGACCTGGACGGCGCCTTCAGCTCCCGGCCCCAAAACCTTGATTCCATCCGGCGCCTGCGCCAGGCCTTATCTATTCCTATCGAGTTGGGGGGCGGTATCCGCACCCTGGACACCATGGCGGCCTATATCGACTTGGGGATCGACCGCCTCATCCTGGGGACCGTGGCCCTCAAGGACCCGGACCTGGCGGCCAGGGCCTGCGCCGCCTATCCCGGCCGCATCGCCTTCGGGCTGGACGCCAAGGACGGCCTCCTGGCGGTGGAGGGCTGGACCGAAACCAGTCAGCAAACCGCCCTGGCCGCGGCCCAGGCCCTGGCGCCGCTTAAACCCGCGGCCTTTATCTATACCGACATCGCCCGGGACGGGGTCAAGCGCGGCGTCAATATCGCGGCCACCCGGGCCCTGGCCGCGGCCGTGGACGTCCCGGTGATCGCCTCCGGCGGGGTGAGTTCTCTGGACGATATCCGGGCCCTGCTGCCCCTGGAGCCCCTGGGGGTTATCGGGGTCATTACCGGCCGGGCCCTGTACGACGGCAGCCTGGACCTGGCGGAGGCCATCCGCCTGGCTCAGAGTTGATTTTATATCATTTGTAGGGGCGCACCTGTGTGTGCGCCCTTGGTAGCCTTACCTGCAATAGGGCGGACACATAGGTCCGCCCCTACAGAGGAAGAGATTGCAATTTGAGGGGAGGGCGGGGGACCCTTACGAAAACGTCCCCCAGCCCTCCCCTCGTAAAGACTTGAAACCATACTATGACCGGTTCCAACAACCATAACTTTCTCCCCCGGGTGCAGCGCCCCACCCGCTATCTGGGCCGGGAGATCAATGCGGTCTTTAAAGACCCCCGGGCCGTAGCCCTGCGGGTGGCCTTGCTCTTTCCCGATCTGTACGAAGTGGGCATGTCCCACCTGGGGGTGGGCCTGCTCTACGGCATCCTGAACCGGGAGGACCACATCTGGGCCGAGCGGGCCTACGCCCCGGCCCCGGACCTGGAAGCAGACCTCCGGGCCCGGCGCCAACCCCTCACCAGCCTGGAATCCGGCACTCCCCTGAGGGAATTTGACCTCCTGGGCGTGAGCCTCCAGTACGAGCTGGGCTATACCAATCTCTTGAATATGCTGGACCTGGGCGGGGTGCCGTTGCTGGCCGCGGCGCGCGGCCCCGGCGACCCGGTGGTCATCGGCGGCGGTCCCGCCGCTTTCAATCCCGAGCCGGTGGCCCCCTTTTTTGACGCCCTGGTGCTGGGGGACGGCGAAGAGGTGATCCTGGAGATGGCGACCCTGGTGGCGGCCTGGAAGGCAAACCGCGGCACCCGCGGGGAGCTGTGGCAGGCCCTGGAGGAACTGGAAGGCGTCTACGTCCCGGCGTTGTTTGATATGGACTTCGACGCGGCCGGCGGGCTTCAGGCCATTATCCCCCGGGGGCGTCGGCGCACCGTGGCCAAGCGGGTCCTGGACGATCTGAACCGTATCGCGGTCCCGCCCTTCCCTCTGGTGCCCTCCTGCCAGATCATCCACGACCGCCTCAACCTGGAGATTTCCCGGGGCTGCACCCGGGGCTGCCGTTACTGCCAGGCCGGCATGATTTACCGGCCGGTCCGGGACCGGGACCCGGCCGCGGCCCTGGCCTGGGTGGAGGCGGCCCTGGCCGCCACGGGCTTTGAAGAGGTCTCCCTCCTGAGCCTCAGTATCGGCGACTACGGGCCCCTGGCCGGGCTGCTGCAGGCGTTGATGGACCGCCTGTCACCGGCGAAAGTGGCTATCTCGCTCCCCTCCATGCGGGCCGACACCCTCACCCCGGAGATGATGGCCCAGATAAAGCGGGTGCGGCGCACCGGCCTGACCCTGGCCCCGGAAGCGGGGAGTGCGCGCCTGCGCCGGGTGATCAACAAGAACCTCACTGAAGAGGCCATCATGGACTCGGCCCGGCGGGCCTTCGCGGCGGGCTGGCAGCTTCTCAAGCTCTACTTCATGATCGGCCTCCCCTGGGAGACCAGAGAAGACCGGGAGGCCATCCCGGCCCTGGCCCGGCAGATTCTGGCCGCCGCCCCAAGGGGCAGCCGCCCCCGGCTCAACGTCAGCCTCTCCAGCTTTATCCCCAAGCCCCACACGCCGTTCCAGTGGGAGCGCCAGGAAGACCTGGAGGAGTGCCGCCGCCGCCTCCACGGAGTCAAAGACCGGCTGCG
>CAYNMI010000078.1:0-6683 GCA_964398095.1 uncultured Desulfobacca sp. | reverse complement strand
AAAACATCCAGAGCAAGTGGAACTCCGCGGCCCAGACCTGGCTGGAGGGGGTGTTCTCCCGGGGCGACCGGCGGCTGGCGCCGGTGCTCTTGGAGGCCCACCGCCGGGGCTGCCGCCTGGATGCCTGGAGCGAACATATGCGCCTGGAACCCTGGCGGGAGGCCTTTGGGCAGGCCGGAGTGGACCCGGACCTTTACCTGCGGGAGCGGCGTCCCGAGGAAGTGTTGCCCTGGGACCACCTGGAGTGCGGCGTGAGCCGGGAGTTTTTGCTGGCGGAGCGGGCCCGGGCCGCTCAAGGGCTGGAGACCCCGGACTGCCGGAGCGCCGGTTGCCAGGACTGCGGCGTCTGCGACCAGGACCGGATCAGTCTCCGGCTGCAGGAACCTTTCACTCCGCCCGCGGCGCCGCCGCGGCCGCCGGCCCCGGGTCCGCCTGAGCCCTGCCGCTATCGCCTCACCTATGCCAAGCTGGAGGAGGGCCGCTGGCTGGGCCACCTGGAGATGGTGGCCTCCCTGTACCGCAGCCTGCGCCGCTCCGGCCTGCCCCTGTCGTTTTCTGCGGGCTTTCATCCCCTGCCCCGGGTCTCCTTTTATGGGGCCCTGCCTGTGGGGGTGGAGAGCCTGGCGGAGACCATGGACGTGGAACTGGCGGCCCCGGTGCCCGAGGATACCCTGGTAACCACCCTGAACCGGGTGCTGCCTTCGGGCCTGAAAATTCTCCAGGCGCGCCGCCTGGCCCGGCGGCTGGCCGCCCCGGGGGAGAAAAGCGCCCTCTACCAGGTGGCCAGCCGGGAGCCGGTGTTTGCGGCGGAGGCCGCGGCATACTTTCTGGCCCAGGCGGAATTCCCGGTGATCCGGCGCCGGCCCAAAGAAGACCAGCGCCTGGACCTGCGGCGGCTGGTGGCCGGGCTGACGGTTTTGGACCCCTCGCACCTGGAAATGGACCTGCGGCGCCAGGAAAGGGGTAATATCAAGGTGACCGATGCCCTGGCCGCGATCTTTCACCTGGGCGACGACCAGGTCCGGGAACTGCGGATTGTGAAGATTAAGAGTGCTTAGCAAAGGCGCGGTAGGGGCGGTTTGCGAACCGCCCCATCCCATAACCCGTTTAATATCTTTTCCTGGTTCTCAGATTCCCGCCGGGGGAAGGAATGATACAGAGGGTGGGCACCGCGCCCCATTAATAAGGTCGAATGAATCATGGCGGGCACAGCCCGCCCTATATATACTGCTTACTGCTCACTGCTCACTGATATATGGCTAACTTGCTCCTCATCAGCGTTACGGAATTCGATACCCGGGTGGCCTTTCTGGAAGACGGGCGCCTGGCGGAGTTCTCTGTGGAAGCCCGGGCACACAACGGTCCCGTGGGCAACATCTACAAGGGGCGGGTGACCCGGCTCCTCCCCGGCATGGCCGCGGCCTTCGTGGATGTGGGCCTGGAGCGCCCCGCCTACCTCTTTGCCGAAGACGTCACCGCCCAGGAAGATGAATTTTTTCAGGTCTGGCTGAAGGGGGAGATGGACGAGAGCCCGGAAGAGCGGCGGCTCCCCCCTGCCACCATCGGCGACCTGCTCCATGAAGGCCAGGAGGTGCTGGTTCAGGTGTTGCGGGGACCCGCGGCCAACAAAGGCGCCCGCCTCACCACCCACATCAGCCTGGCGGGCCATTACCTGGTCTATATGCCAACCCTGAGCCAACTGGGGGTGTCCCGGCGCATCACCGACGAGCCCGAGCGCCAGAGAATCAAGGCCCTCCTGGAGGAATTGAAGCCGGTGGAAGGGGGGCTCATCGCCCGCACCGCCGGCCGGGGCCAGGCTCGGAAACCGCTGGCCCGGGAACGGGACCTGCTCCTGCGGGTCTGGCAACGCGTCCTGGCCAAAAAGGCGACGGCCCCCTGCCCCGGCCTCCTCCATCAGGAACTGGAAGCCGCCCGGCGGGTGGTGCGGGAACTCTACTCTCCCCAAGTGGACCGGGTCATGGTGGATGACCCCGGGGCTTTTGAGCGCATCGTCGATTATCTGGAGTCCGTCAGCCCCCGGGATAAATTCCGGGTGGAACTCTATGACGACCCCGAGCCCATTTTCAGCCATTTCGGCCTGGAGATCGATTGGGGGAAAATCCTGGCGCCCCGGGTCTGGCTGAAGAGCGGCGGTTACCTGCTCATCGACCCCACCGAGGCCCTCACCGCCATTGACGTCAATACCGGGCGCTTCGTGGGCCGCGATCAGTTGGAGGAAACCATCCTCAAGACCAACCTGGAGGCCGCCAAGGAGATCGCCCGGCAACTGCGGCTCAGGAACATCGGCGGCCTCATCGTCATTGACTTCATCGACCAGGAAAAGGCGGCCCACCGGGACCTGGTCTACCAGACTCTGGTGGAGGCCCTGAGTAAAGACCGGGCCAAGACCACGGTCTTGCCCATCTCCCCCCTGGGACTGGTGGAGATGACCCGGCAGCGGCTGCGGGACAGCCTGGCCCAGACCATCACGGAGCCCTGCAGCGCCTGCGGCGGCCGGGGCGTGACGCTGACCGCCCGGACCGTGGCCTCTGACATCATGCGGCAACTGAGCGCCGAGGCCCGGGAATTTCCCGGCTATCGCTTGAGCCTGGCGGCGCATCCCCAGGTCACCGCGATTTTGGAGAGAGACGGGGCCCGGCTGCTGGACCGCCTGGCCCAGGAGCACCAGGTGCAGGTGACCCTGAGCCCCCAGCCGCAATTCAGCCGGGAGCACTTTGAGATTGACCGGCAATGGCCGGGGGAGTGAGCGGGGGGGCAGGGATCAGGGATCAGGGGCCAGGGGTCAGACAGTTATCAGTTGCCAGTGGTCAGTGGTCAGTGTTAAATAGATCGAGTTACATGTAGGGTGGGCACGGCCCACCGTTTTCTCGGCCGGATTGCCGGCTTTTGAGCAAAGCAGAGCTTTGCCGGAAATCTTGGTTCCCAAGCAGGAGCTTGGGAACGAGAATAAAAGTATTGGTGGCACAGGCTTTCCAGCCTGTGCCGGGGCGTGCTTGCGCCTGCGGCTACCGGAAAATGGTGGGCCGTGCCCACCCTACATTTCTTGGGAACGAAAATAAAATGGTGCGTGGAACGCACGAGAGAGACGCAGACAAGGGTTAGGACGGCGCTATGGAACCCGAAACCCAACAACTGGCCACTGGTCACTGACTACTGACTACTGACTACTGACTACTGACTACTGACTACTGACTACTGACTACTGCTTATGACTGCTCCCATTATTTTAGGCACGGCCGGGCATATTGACCACGGCAAGAGTGCGCTGATAAAAGCCCTGACCGGGACTGACCCGGACCGCCTCAAGGAGGAAAAGCTCCGGGGGATCACCATTGAGCTGGGGTTTGCGGAGCTGGAACTGCCTTCCGGCCAGCATTTGGGGATTGTGGACGTGCCGGGGCACGAGCGCTTCGTGCGCCACATGGTGGCCGGGGCCACCGGCATGGACCTGGTGGCCCTGGTCATCGCCGCGGATGAAGGGGTGATGCCCCAGACCCGGGAACATCTGGAAATCTGCCAGCTTCTCCGGGTCAAGCAGGGTCTGGTGGTCCTCACCAAGGTGGACCTGGTGGAGGAGGATTGGCTGGAACTGGTGGAGGATGAAGTCCGGGAGGCCCTGAAGGGCACCTTTCTGGAAGCGGCCCCCATCGTGCGCTTTTCCGCGGTCAGCGGGTTCGGCAAGGCGGAACTCCTGGCCGTCCTGGGGGACCTGGCCGCGCAGGTGCCCCCCAAGCCGGGCACCGGGATTTTCCGCCTGCCCATCGACCGGGTCTTTACCATCAAGGGTTTCGGCACCGTGGTCACCGGCACCGCTATTTCCGGCCGCCTGAAGGTGACCGAGGCGGTGGCCATCTATCCGCCGGAGTTCAAGGCGAGGGTGCGGGGGCTCCAGGTCCACGGGCAGACGGTGGAGACGGCCCTGGCCGGGAACCGCACCGCCATCAACCTCCAGGGGTTGGAGAAGGAGGAATTGGAGCGGGGCATGGTGGTGGCGCCGCCGGGGGCCCTGGTGAAGAGCCGCCGCCTGGACGCCTACCTGGAGATTCTGCCCAGCGCGCCCCGGCCTTTGAAGCACCGGCAGGCGGTGCGCCTCCATACCGGCACCAGCGAGCGGGTGGCCATGCCGCTGATCCTGGACGCGGATGAGATGGGCCCCGGGGCCTCGGGCTACGTGCAGTTTTTCCTGCGGGAGCCGTTGGCCCTGAAGCCCGGCGACCGCCTGGTGATCCGCAGCTTCTCCCCGGCCTTCACCTGGGGGGGCGGCCTGGTCCTGCACGTCAACCCCACCCGGCACAAACGGCGCCAGCCGGAAGTGCTGGCGAACCTCAAGACCCTGGAACAGGGCGCCCCGGAAGACATCCTGCGCCTCTATCTGGCGGAGGCCGGGGCCGCGGGGCGCTCCCGGGCGGAACTGACGGCCCTTCTGCCCTGGGACCCGGGGGACCTGGCCAACCTGCTGAACGCCCTGACCCGGCAGGGCCAGGTGCTTTATTATGACCAGGAAAATCAACGCTACCTTTTGAGCGCCACCGCCCAGGCACTGGAGCAGCAGATTCACGGGCTCCTGGGCGATTACCACCGCAAATTTCCCTTGAAGCCCGGCCTGTCCAAAGAAGAACTGCGGCGGCAGTTGCCCCCGGCCATGGAGGTGCGCCTCTTCAACTATCTCCTGGGGGATATGGCCGGGAAGAAACAGGTGGTTTCGGAAAAGGACCTGGTGCGCCTGAGCACCCACAAGGTGACCCTGGCCCAGGACCAGGAGGACCTGTCGCGCCGCCTGGAAGACCTGTACCGCCGGGGCCATTTGTCCCCGCCGACCTTCAAAGAGGCCACCGAGGCCGCGAAGATCGCACCGGATAAGGTCAAACAGCTCCTCCAGGTGCTGGTCAACCAGGGCCGGCTGGTCAAGGTGAAGGAAGACCTCTATTTCCACCAGGCCGCCATTGAGGCCCTGAAAGCGGCGCTCCTGGATTTTTTTATGCAAAATTCGGAAATTACCGTTAACCAGTTCAAGGATCTGACGCAGACCAGCCGGAAATTCTCCATTCCCCTCATGGAATACTTCGACTCCACCCGGACCACGGTCAGGGTGGGAGAGGCCCGGCGGCTGCGGGAGAGCGTCCCGGGAACCAAAACCCGCGGGTGAAAACCTGCGGTTGCCAAGGAAAGGCTGACCAGCATGGAGCAGGGGGGCGTCCCCGAAAGCGGCGCTTTATATGGCTATGAGAAGGCCGGCGATCAGCCGCAGTTGCATCTAACCCCGCCCGGGGGGATCAGCCTGATGCCCCCCCACCCCGGCGGCCGTAGATCACCCCGCCCGCAGACCGGGAGCCGCCTGAGAGCCCGGGGGAGGACTGCCGGGCGGCATCCCCTTGCTAAAGCCGGATGTATGGTCCTCCTTATCCTGGGGGCCCTGTCCCTGGTCCCGGCGGTGTCTCTGGCCTTATCGGCCCGGGACCTGGTGGTGGTCTACAACCGCAACTTCCCCGAGAGCCAGGCCGTGGCCGCCTATTACGCCGAGAAGCGCCAGGTCCCGGCGGAAAACCTGGTGGGAGTCGCGGTGTCTACGTCGGAGGACATGTCCCGGAAAGACTTTGACGAAAACCTGGCGCCCCCGGTGCGGGAGCGGGTGGAACAGCTCAAGGCCCAGGGGAGGACCCCGGCCATTCTGCTGGTGTACGGGATCCCGTTGCGGGTGGGGCCGGCGCCGGCCACCAAGGCCGATAAGGCTTTTCAGAAACTGGCAGCCACCAAGGTGAACGAATATCAAAAACTGGTTTTGCAACTGGCCGGGAGGCTTGACGGGTTAATCCCTTCCCTGCCGGGCAAGCCGGTGTGGAAGACACCGAAGGCCAAGCTGACCTACCCCACCCAGCAAGTTCTCACCATGGCCCAACAGGCTTTTTTGCGGGGGAAGGCCTATCTGCACAAGCCGCCCGCCACCCCGGCTGATAACGCGGCCCAGGAAGAAATCTTATCCTTGATGATCAAGTTGGGCGGGGCCTCCCCCGAGGGCCGGGCCTTGCTGGCCAACCTGGCTCATAGCCAGGCTTGGAAACACCGGGGCCTGTTCCAGCAGGAATTCCGGGGCTGGAACGCCCTCGGGCGCGGCGACGTGCAGGAGGAAATGTTTCGGGGCATTTTGCCGGAAAACGCCCTGGCCACCGCGGCAGCCATGCGCTTGACCCATGGCCGCATCGGCGAACTGAAGTTCTGGGACGATGCCCGGCTGCTCTATGCCAAGCGCCAGACCCTGGCGGCGGTGGATAGTGAAATGACCCTGATCATGGCCGGGCCGTACCAGTTGGCCGGATGGCTGCCCAACCCTTTTAATCTCAAGTTTGAGCGGCTGCCGGTGATCGCCAGGGTCCGGGCCAGGACCCTGATGGTGGGGCGACTGGACGGCCCCACCGCGGCCGTGGCCCGGCGCCTGGTGGACGACGCCCTGGCGGTGGAGCAGACGGGCTTAAAGGGGGTGTTTTACATTGACGCCCGGGGGCTGAACAGCAAGGAGATGCCCGGCAACTATGCCTGGTTCGATCAGCATCTCATCCACCTCTATGACCTGGTAAAGAAATATTCCAACCTTAAGGTCGTGCTGGATAAAAAGCCGGCGGTCTTTCCGCCGGGGTCCTGTCCCGATGCGGCCCTCTATTGCGGCT
>CAYNMI010000077.1:0-9484 GCA_964398095.1 uncultured Desulfobacca sp. | reverse complement strand
GTCCACCGCCCGGATATACTCGTCCACGATCTCTGCGAGGGGGCGGGTGGGCACATAATTAAAATTCATATCAAACATGTCTGCGGAAATTTCGGTTTCAATAAGCCGATTCTCGCGCTTGAGTCGCTCCCAGAGGCTCGTATTGGGGAGGGCTCGCAACAGGTTCAGCATGACCAGGGGCAGATTATGCTGTTCCACGAAGGCGCAAATCCGGTCACCGGCCCCTGGGGCCTCTTGATCGAAGCCCATAATAAAGCTGGCGAGCACTCCCAGGCCGTTGTCCCTGATGTTGGTCAATGACTGACCCAGGGGGTTCTTGACGTTTTGATACTTGCGGTTGCCGACCAAAACCGCTTCGTCCGGAGACTCGACGCCGATGAAGACATTGCTGAAATTGGCCGCGGTCAAGAGGTCCACCATGGGCATATTTTCCCCGAGATTGGCGGATGCCTGGGTCCAAAAACTGAAGGGTTCGCCATGGCTCTCTATCCAGGGAATGAGTTTCTCAAGGATAGCCCGGGCATGGCTGTGATTGCCGATGAAATTGTCGTCGCAGATGAAAACCTCGCGTCGCCACCCGAGGTTGAAGAGGACCTCCAGCTCCGCCAGCACCTGATCGGGGGTTTTATAACGGGGCTTGCGGCCGTACAGGTTGACGATGTCGCAGAATTCGCAATTGAAGGGACACCCCCGGGAAGTCTGGATGCCTAACATATTATAATCGTCTAGATTGAGCAGGTCAAAGCGGGGCACCGGCGAGGCGGTCATTTCCGGCCGGCCGTCCGGCTCGATGACGCCATGGGTCTCACCGGCCCGCCAGGCCGCCAGCCAGACCGGTATGGTATTTTCCCCCTCGCCGCGCACGAGGAAGTCGGCCCCCGCCTCCAAGATGTCCTGGGGCACCGAGGTGGCAAAGGGGCCGCCGACCACCACGGTTTTATGACGTTGTTTGGCTTCCCGGATGAGGTTTACCATGCCATCCCGCTGGACGATCATGCCGGAAACCATGACGATTTCGGCCCAATCCCAGTCGTCGGGGCGGAGTTGCCGGGTATTGAGGTCCACCAGGCGTAACTCCCAGTCACCCGGGAGGAGCGCGGCCAAGGTAAGGAGACCCAAGGGCGGCATGAGGGTTTTGCATCCCGCAAGTTCGCACAAATCTTTCATCGACCAGAATGAGGGGGGAAATTCAGGGTTGATCAGGAGAACCCGCATCGACTACCTCTATGAAGTCCTGAGGGCATGGCCCCTGGCGCTCCGGTTAAAGGGAAGACCGTCTGCCGGGGCAGCCGGAGACCGACCGTCACCCCAGCAAGGCTCCAGACCCCATCCCTGGCCCGCTTAGCTGCAAATGCCGCGGTAAGACAGGGGTCCGGATGATGGAATTATCGGTAACCTGCGGGCCAAGGTTTAATGCGGGCGGCGTTGAAAAGGACACCGGTAAGCCTCGCAGTTCTACCCACACAAGGCTTGACGGCATGGCGGGACAGGGCTTCCCACACCTGGCGCCGACCACAGTCCTGGTTCCCGTCTCGACTATTATACTTCACTGTCCATAAAAGAATCAAAGAAATACGCGCCGGGGGCCTGAGCCCTGCCGGGGGCCTGCTCCCCTAAGCTCTCACCGGCAGAATGCGGTTCAGGATTTTTTCCTCTTTTAATCAGGAATTTGGAAGGCGAAAACCAGCGGAGACCCCAATTGTTTTCTAGCGCTTCCCTATGATTATCTCATAACAAAGGAATCTAAGTTAACAGAGGGTCCATAATCCTGACATTGCTATGGGGAGGCCAGGTAAAGCTGATTAAGTTAATATAATTAAAACCTTGCTTTTATGGGGCTAAAATTGCTAAATATTGTTGGAATTTGGTAAAATTATGGTAACCTGGGGTCATTATCATGAGACCCTGCTCTATTCAGGTTGAGGCCAGGTTAACAATGCATTTTTATTGCCCATAGCTGGCATCTTCCGGCAAAAAGACATTGAGGCTTTTTGAAAATAATTTTAGGATATTAAGAATAAGTGTTAATATTGTGGTCCAAAGTGACCTGAGGGGGCAGGAGTGAAATTGACAAGGCTCTCAACGCGCATGAACTGGCAAGGGGTGATTGGGGGTGCGGGGTTGGTGCTCAGCTTGGTGGTGATGTGCAGCTGTACCCCACCGGTGAGCCACCTTACCGAGGCCCAGGCCGCGGCCGCCGCGGTGGCCAATCCCGACAAGAACGAATATTTGTTGGGACCGGAAGATGCCATTGAAGTCTCGGTCTGGAAAGAACCCGACCTGACCAAGCAACTGGTCGTCCGGCCGGACGGCAAGATTACCTACCCCTTGATTGGGGAGGTGCAGGCCGCGGGGCGCACCGTCAATCAACTGCAGGCAGAGATTTTGAAACGTCTGGAGAAGTATGTGACGGATGCGCATGTGACCGTTATCCTGCTCAAGGCGCAGAATTATAAGATCTATGTAACCGGTAAGGTCAACAAGCCCTCGGATTTCACCATCGGCAAGCCCGTCAACGTGATGCAGGCCATTGCCATGGCTGGGGGGTTGACGCCCTTCGCTTCTCCGGGATCGATCACGATCATCCGGACCATAAACGGCAAAGAGGAAGTATTCCCCTTTGATTATAAAGAGGTGGCTAGGGGCGAATTTTTGGAACAGAACCGGACGCTGTTACCGGGGGATGTAGTGGTAGTGCCCTAAGAGAAGCGCAGAGCGGGGGGGCTCTATGGGCATGAAAAAGTGGGGAGGGGTGGCAATATGCCTATGCATATTGGCCGCCAATGGCGCGCTGGCGGCTGATTGGTCCGTGGTGCCTTCGGTGACGCAAAAATCCGAATTCGACAGCAATTTGAATATCTCGTATACCAACCCCATCAGCGACTATGTCCTGACTCTCTCGCCGGCCGTGGACTTCAACTACACCACGGAAATCAGCCAGTTACAGGGGCATTTGGGGTTGAGCGGCCAGCATTACATCACCAATAGCAATCTCGACCATATTGACCAGAACTACCAGATCAACGGGCGCTACCAGGCCGCGCCCCGGCTGAATCTGTCGCTGAACACCTCCTATATTGTGGATACCACCATGTACCAGGAGCTGCTGACTTCCGGACTGGTGATGGGCCGCACCCCCCGTCAAGCCTTCATGGCCAACCCGGGGGTAACGTACAACGTCACCGAACGCCTCTTGGGGACCATAAATTATAATTTTAACCGCGTCCTCTACCAGGCCCCCCAGTACACCGATTATACCAGTCACCAGGTGGGGCTGAACTTCACCTATCTCTTAAAAAACGAGAAGACCTCACTGATCAGTAATAATATCGTCCGGGAGACCCTCTATGCCGGCGGCAACGACTTTAAATCGGTGGGGATTTATGCGGGAGTCAGCCATAAGTTTACCGAACGCTGGGATGCCAGTCTCATGTCGGGAGCCAATATCTCCTACTTCAGTTTTGACACCCAGGTAGCGGATTATTCTCAGTTTCCCTATTTTATCACCCTCAAGACCAAGAGGATCAATCAATCCAGCGTGACCCCCTATGTGAGTGCCTCCACCAGTTACCGCTGGACCAATAACTTAACCGTCAGCGGCACCTTTAGCCGGGACGAACAACCTTCCGCGTATGGGGCCGTTTATGAGGTTGACCGACTTGGCTTTTCTATGGCTTATAAATTTACCGAGAGACTGACGGGCGCCTTGAGTGGGAGTTATTCTCTGAGCAATCAGTCCAGCCAAAATATCAGCAGTAAATATAATTACTATAATATCAGCCCGCAGCTTACTTATCGGCTCACCGAAAAATTGTCGCTCTCATCGGGATATAGTTTTCAAAATAACGCGAGCTTGACCACCGGAGGCGGCTCCGGTCATAACCATATGGTCTTTGTGCAATTATCTTATGCCTATCCCCTGCATTATCAGAAATAAGAGGTCTGGGTTTTTGAGGGGCAGTAATGTATCATAATAATTTAAGAGGGGCTGTAACTTGCCCGGTGCTCGCCTAGACAAAATGCCATCCGCCTCTCCGGCGACCGATTGGCGGGAAATCGCCCAGGCGGTTTTAGAGGCTGAGGCCCGCGCCCTGACTGCGGTGGCGGCGCGCCTGGATCACAACCTGACCACCGCGGTGGAGCTGCTGCTGAAGCATGCCGGCAAGGTGGTGGTCAGCGGCATCGGCAAGTCGGGCCACATCGGCCAGAAAATTGCGGCCACGCTGGCCAGCACGGGAACTCCGGCGGTGTTTCTCCATGCGGCCGAGGCCGTGCACGGCGATTTGGGCATTTATACCCCGGGGGACCCGAGCCTCCTGATCTCCAAAAGCGGCAGCACCGCGGAATTGCTGCGGCTCATCCCGATCTTACGGCAATTCCGCTCGCCGTTAATCGCCATTCTGGGAAACCTCAAATCCCCCATGGCCCAACAGGCCGACGTAACGCTGGATGCCGGGGTGGCAAGAGAGGCTGATCCTTTGAATCTGGCCCCCACCTGCAGCACCACCGCCGCCTTAGCCTTAGGGGATGCCTTGGCGGTGGCCCTGATGATGGCCCGGCGCTTTACCCATCAAGATTTCGCCCGGTACCATCCGGCCGGCCAGTTGGGTCGCAATCTCTGGCTGAAAGTGGCGGATGTTATGCATCAAAATGATGCCGTGGCCTGGGTTAAGCCGGATACGCCCCTGCGCCAGGTGATCATTGCCATGTCCCAGCGGCCCTTGGGGGCGGCTTGCGTGGTGGATGAAGATTATCGGCTGCTGGGGATTGTCACCGACGGTGACTTGCGCCGGGTCCTCCTTACCCATGAAGATATCCGAGCCTTGCACGCCGGCGACGGCATGACGCGGCAACCGGTGAGCATCAGCCCCGAGGCCAGCCTCCGGGAGGCGGCCCGGCTGATGGAAGATCGCCCTTCGCAGATTTCCGTCCTGCCGGTGGTGGACTCGCGGAGCCACCGGTGCCTGGGCTTAATTCGGATACACGATATTTATCAACCGGAATTAATTTAACGACTGCTTATGCTCAGTCGATACTAGATGATACATAAGGAATTTTGGCACGTGAGAGGTTTAAATTAAGATGCCGGATGAAGCCGCAGATATCGGTCAGTATCTAGCTATCTTAAAACGCCGGAAGAGATATTTTATTATTCCCGCCTTGGTGGTATTGGTGGGGGCCATTTTGGTGGCGCGGCTGTTGCCGTCTATCTATGAATCGAGTTCGACCATTTTGATCGAGGAACAGCAGATTCCCGAGGAGTTTGTCCGCTCCACGGTGACCGGCTTTGCGGATCAGCGGATTCAGAGCCTGACCCAGCAAATTCTTTCCCGGGTCAAGCTCTGGGAAATTATCCAGCAATTTAAGCTCTACCCCGAACTGCGAGAGAAACTGACGCGGGAAGAGATTATCAAGAAGATGCGCGATAATATTAAGCTGGACACGATCAGCGCCGAGGTGGGTGGTAAGAAGGGTGCGGGTAAGGCAAATGTGACCATTGCCTTCTCCATCGCGTATCGAGGAAAAAATCCGGGGGCGGTGCAAAAGGTGGCTGGCACCCTGGCCTCCCTTTATTTGGAACAAAATCTCAAGACCCGGGAAGCCCAGGCCCAATCAACCACCAAATTTTTAGAAGTGGAACTGAAAGCCTTGCAGGAGCGCATCAAAGGTCTGGGAGACAAGATCACCGCCTTCAAGGAGAAGTATGATGGTCTGCTCCCGGAACAACAACAGTTTAACCGGCAACAAGCGGCGAGCCTGGATATGGATATTAAACGCTTGGACTCCATGATTCAGAACGCGGCGGAGCGCAAAATCTATCTGGGAGGCCAGCTTGCCACCGTCAAGCCGGATATCCCCCTCATCGGGGCGACCGGCGAGCGGATCATGGCCCCCAGTGACCGCCTGAAGGCTCTGGAGCTCAAGCTGGCCGACCTGCGGTCCAAGTTCTCTGACAATTACCCGGATGTGCAAACGGCGCGCCGGGAAATCGCCTCACTCAAGAAAATGGTGGGGCAAACCGGTGGCAGCGGCTCCACGCGCCAGAAAAAGCTTGCCCAACTGAAAGCCCAGTTGGCCCAGGAACAGGGGAAATATTCCGACCAGCACCCGGAAATTATCAAGCTGAAAAATGAGATAGCCCGCCTGGAAAAAGAACCCCTATCATCTCCTGCGCCTCGAAAAGTAACTGACGCGGATAACCCGGCTTACATCAGCCTGAATACCCAGATCAAGAGCGCCGATGCCGATATCGCCTCTCTCCGGAGCCAGCAAGCCGCGATGAAAGCCAAAGAGCAGATGTATCGGCAGCGTCTCGAGGAAGCTCCCAAAGTGGAGCAGCCATACCTGTCGCTCATGCGGGATTATCAAAACGCCACGGCCAAGCACCAGGAGGTCCTGAACAAAATTCTGGAGGCTCGCATCGCCGAGGGCATGGAGGAACATCAAAAAGGCGAGAAATTCACCCTCATCGACCCGGCGAGTTACCCTGAGAAACCGGTATCGCCGAAAAGGTGGCTAATCCTTTTGGCCGGGTTCATCTGCAGCTTGGGGGCAGGGCTCGGCACCGTGGCTTTGGCCGAACACCTGGACCACTCAGTGAAAAACAGCGACGACCTGTCCCGCTTGACCGGCCTGCCGGTACTGGGATCGATCATTCGCATTCAGACCAGCGAAGATATCGCCTGGGCCCACCAGAAACGGCGCTTGCTGTGGGTGGTTACCGGTTGTTGCCTGATTTTGGGCCTGGCCCTCTTTCACTTTTTTTACATGGATCTCTGGGTGCTCACCGCGAAGCTTTTGCGCCTGGCTAACAAATACTCCTGACCATGGAGAATCTGGCATGAGCCATGCAGCGAGTTTAATTATTAATCCGAACCCTAAAGAGATTCAAGCCGTTTCCCCTGTCGCCCTCTGGGGGAGAGTGGTGGAGCGAGGGGGCAGGAATCGCTTTTTCCCTCCGACTAATCACAAAATTAAGCTTGGGAAGTCAATAAATTGAGTTTTATCAATAAAGCTTTAGAAAAAGCCAAGGCTTTGCATCACCAGAAGGTGAAGCCGGCCTCTGCCTCCCGCCCGGAACCAGTGAGGGTGCCTTTGCCCGACCTGGATGAAGTGACTGGGTTTGAAGAGGCTCCAATCGAGATCCAATACACCTATACTCACAAAGTCGCGGTGGACATGGATAGTCTGCGCCGGAATCGCTTGATCGTTGACGGCAGTGACGAGACCCTGGGGGAAGCCTATAAATTGTTGCGGACCCACATCTTGCATCGCACCAAGCGAGAAGGCCGGAATACCTTAATGTTCACCGGGCCTCTGCCGAACGAAGGAAAAACTCTCACCTCCATCAATTTAGCCATTTCCATTGCCCAGAAAGTCGGGCAGACGGTGCTGCTGGTGGATGGTGATCTGCGCAATCCGTCCATACACCGCTATCTGGATTTGCCCTCGGGACCGGGACTCGTTGATTATTTGGCCTCAGGCTATCCCGTGGCGGAATCTCTGGTGCATCCGGAAGGCCTGGCCAATCTCGTGGTGCTCCCGGCAGGCAACCCTACCGCCCAATCCGTGGAACTTCTCAGTTCCCCCCTGATGGTGGATTTGGTCCGGGAATTGAAGCACTATTATCAGGACCGTTACGTGATCTTTGATTTGCCGCCGTTGCTCTATGCCGACCCCCTGGCCTTTGCCCCCCTGGTAGACGGCATTATTTTGGTAGTGGAGGCCGGCAGTACTCCCAAGGAAGAAATCAGCCGCTCTTTAGAGATGCTCAAAGAGTTTCCGATTCTGGGGCTGGTGCTCAACAAGATAGACCCCATGACTTTATCTTATGAATATTTATATAAATATTATCCGGATCGAGCCACCCAGAAAAAATTCAAACTGCCCTGGCTTAAATAAATTATGTACGAAGATTTTTACGGCCTCACAGAACGCCCCTTTACCCTGGTCCCGGACCCGGATTATTTATTCCTCGGGTCGCAGCACAAACTGGCCCGGGCCTATCTGGAATATGGGATCAAGGAGCGCATGGGGTTTGTGCTGCTGACGGGCGAGATCGGCACCGGCAAGACCACCTTGATCAAATCCATATTACGCGAACGGGAGGCGAATCAACGGTTAGGAGTCCTGTATCAGACTTCCGTGGAAGCCGAAGATTTGCTCGAACTCCTTCTCAAGGAATTCGAAATTCGCGGCCATTTCGCTAACAGTCGGGCGGCCCGGCTCGGGGCCTTCAACCAGTTTCTGCTGTCGGCCTACGCCCGGGGTGAACACGTGGTTCTGGTGGTGGATGAGGCCCAGAATCTGGGCCCCAAGGCCCTGGAGGAACTCCGCCTCCTTTCCAACCTGCAAACCGAAAAAGAACCGCTCCTTCAAGTCATTCTGGTGGGCCAACCCGGACTGCGGGAGCGACTCAAGCATCCGGCGCTGCGGCAATTGGCTCAGCGGGTGGCCATCCACTACCATCTCAGCCCTCTCGATAAAGATGAGACCAAGGAATACATCCGCTTCCGGTTGGCCCGGGCCGGAGGCAGCGGCATTTTTACCACCTCGGCCTTAGAAAAACTGTATGAATATACGCAAGGGGTGCCCCGCCGGCTCAACACCTGGTGCGACCTGGCCCTGGTGGCCGGTTTCGCCGAAGGCCGGCATGAAATCGACGGGGAATTTATCGATCTCGTCATCACGGCCCAGGGAGGGAGCCTGGAGGGCTCGGAGGAAACGGAGGGCTTGGGGCCCCCGGAACCGGAAGCCCTCCCCCAACCATCCGAATCCGGGCCCGCGCTTTCGAACAACGGGCTCCAAGCGACGCTTGCCGAATTGTCGGAGCGGGTTACCCGGTTGGAAGGTTTGGTTCTGGAGATGTCCTGCCAAATGATGCCGGCTTTGCATAAAGTATTGTCTCCCGCCTCACCCCCGCCGGCTTTCCCGCCAGCTGATGCCGGCTTTAACCAAATTAATGCACAAGTCATCGGAATCGGCGGATACCCTGCAATCAATAACCGACCAAACTTCTGCAATAGAACCTATAGGGCACGCGGCCAATCAGGGGGATGACAAAGGCTATTCAAAGGGGTGGTGGTCGAAGATATGGTCTCGGTAAGGGCATAATCTTATGGCATCCAAAGCTGAATCACTGCCCTTGGTTCAATTAAGCCTCGGATCATTATTGGCCGTTGCCGTATTATGGTTATACTGGCCCGTATTGGTCAACCTATTTACCCAATTAAGCAATAACGAAGACTTTTCCTACGGCTTGCTCTTGCCTCTGGTGAGTGCTTATATAGTCTATTTAAAATGGCCGGAAATCCGCTCCCAGACCTGGAGTCCTTCTTGGAAAGGAATATTAGTAGTAATTTTTGCACTGGCAATTTATACTCTCGGCAAATTAATAGCCGATCCTAATAGTACCCGATTTTCTTTTGTAATTATAATTGCCGGCCTTCTACTATTTCTTGGTGGAAGAAAGATAATTATCATA
>CAYNMI010000076.1:0-9650 GCA_964398095.1 uncultured Desulfobacca sp. | reverse complement strand
AGTCATCGGCCAAGTAGTTGTTAATGGAAGATATCCCGGGGGCAATGGAGTTGGAGCCGTAAAAATTATAGCCAACGCCGGTGGCGTGGCTCGAGGTCCCGACCTGCGGGTTGTCAGGATTCTTATATACCAGATATGGAGTGAAATTCTTGCCAGAAAATTGAGGATCTGAAAAGTTCGGCAGGTAACTGTAATAATCGGGATTGGTTTGAGTAGTATCGGCTTCCGCCTGGGTCACTTCGACATTGGCCCCGGTGGGGGTGCTGCCGCCCAACTCCGCCTGCAACTGGGTAAAGCCGATGTCAGTTTTATAATCGGCGGCGGCGGCGGCGCTCCACAGCAGCACCAGCAGCAGGCTTAAGGCTAGCCGGGAAATGAGCCGCCGCACCTTTGCTCCCTCCCTTTTATCGCATAAAAGTTTCAATGGGTTAGCTATTGGGGAGAAAAAATCCTCGCAATCAAGCTGCCCCCGGCGTTCAGGCCCTGATCACCAGGAAGGCCAGAGCATAGCTTGAAAGAAAACAGAAATCAATTAAAGATAGATTAGATTAGAAAGATAATAATATAAATTTCCATAAAATTAAGATATCCAGCATGGCACCCGAGATAAATTCAGGACCGTAGGCGCGCTATTCCACCTGGAAATCCGAGCTGTCCATGGCCGTGCCGTAAGGGGTTTTGAGGAGGGTGACCAGGGAGTAGATGCCGGGGGCGGCGTTAGCCGGCAGGGTGAAATTGATTTCCTGCTCCCAGGTGCCGTTGAGCCGGCTGGAATCAATACTCTTGGTCAAGCCCAAGGATTTCCCATGATAAAAGATTTCCCGGGTAATAGAGATGGGCATGCCCACCTGCTCCGGGGTGAGAATGGTGTAGGTGGTTTTCAGGAGCAAGGTGGCCCCCGGCCGGGCGTGACTGGGCTTGATTTCCACCCGGTCCAGGCGCAAGACGCAGCCGCCGGTGGGGCAATAGCCTTGCCGGGCGATGAGATCCTCACGATCCTGGCGCATGGCTTCCTGGTTGTTGCCGTAAAAGCCAAAGGTGAAATTGCTGAATAAGCCACCGGGTTGGGTCCGGGCGGCGGGGACCTTGAAGAACAAGGCGGCCAACAGGATCAGGCTGAGCCAAACCAGATAACGATACCCATATTTCCGCATAAGGGCCTCCAGAGGCAAGAAATTATCAAGTTAATCGCCGCCGGGGAGATAGCGCCGGGCGCCGCGATAAGCCTTGCGCCAGACCTCGGCGTCCAGACGGCTGACAAACACTCCCCGGGGGGAAGCATGCACGAACCGGCCCCCGCCGAGATAGAAGCCGTCGTGGCACACCTGGTCCCCCCAGCCCGAGCCGAAGATGCCGGCCAAATAGACCTCGCGGTCCCGGGTCTGGCAGTAGCGGTTGAAGAAGACCACGTCGCCGAAGCGCAATTGACCGCGACTCACCGGCCGGCCGGTCTCGTACTGCTGGGCCACGGTGCGGGGCAGGTTAATGCCGGCCCGGTGATACAAGGCCTGGATCAACCCGGAGCAATCCACCCCCGCGGGGGTGGTCCCCCCGAGGCGGTAAGGGGCGCCATAGAAATCGCTCAGGGCCACTTCCAGGGCCACCTCCTGGGGATTGCGGCTCACCGCCTCGGGCGGGGCCACGGGGCCCAAGGGCGGGGGCGGCGGGGCCCCGGCACAGCCCGCCAGCAACCAGATCGCCCCCAGGGCGATTCCCAAGCAGCGGCGATATGCGGCGGCCATAGCACCTCCAGCCTGACGGGGATGGCGGCGGACAGGACCAGGGGCGCCTGTCCGTAACGTTTACCCGGGTTCCGGGGCGGCGGTTTCGATCCGGGGGAACAGGGCCGGGCCCTTGGCCAGGCGGCTGCCGGGCGTGAGCCGGCCCCACTCCAGCACCTGGGGCAGGGGCTGATCCCATAGGCCCAAGCCCAGACCCAGTTGTTCGCTCATCTTCACGGCGCTCCGGGGCATCACCGGCCGGAGCAGGGCCGCAATCCAGCGCAGTCCTTCCAACAGATGGTACAGGACCGTATCCAACCTAGGGGCAGCCTCCGGTTGTTTGGCCAATTCCCAGGGGGCCGCGGTGACGATGTAGCGGTTGAGGCGGCCGATGAATTCCCAGAGATGGGCCAGGGCCCGGCCGAACTCCAGGGCCGGGAAGAGGTGGAGGAAGTCCGCAGCCATGGCCTGGGCGGCGCTGACGACCTCCTGGTCCAGGGGGCCGGGAGTCCCCGGGGCCGGCACCACGCCCTGGCGGTATTTGAAGGCCATGCCCAGGCTGCGGGCGAAGAGATTGCCCAGGTCGTTGGCCAGGTCGGCATTGATGCGGTTGGTCAGGGCCGCTTCGCTGAAGTGGGCGTCCAGCCCGAAGACCATCTCCCGGAGGAAGAAGTAGCGGACCTGATCCACGCCGAAGCGCTCAGCCAGGACCCGGGGCTCCACCACGTTTCCCAGGCTTTTGGACATCTTGCCCTGGTCCAGTTGCCAGTAGCCGTGGACGTTGAGGTGCCGGAAGGGCGCCAGCCCCATGGCCCGGAGCATGGTGGGCCAGTAGATGGCATGGGGCTTGAGGATGTCCTTGGCGATGAGATGCTGGGCGGGCCAGAATTTTTCGTAAGCTTGATCCCCGGGGTAGCCCAGGCCGGTGAGGTAGTTGATGAGGGCGTCGAACCAGACGTAGGTGACGTAGCGGTCGTCGAAGGGCAGGGGGATGCCCCAATCCATGCGGCTCTTGGGGCGGGAGATACACAGGTCCTCCAGGGGCTCCTTGAGGAAGGCCAGCATCTCGTTTTTGTAGCGTTCCGGGCGAATCCAGTCGGGGTGAGAGTTAATCTGGCCGATGAGCCAGTCCTGATACTTGCTCATGCGGAAGAAGTAGTTTTCTTCCTTGAGATAGGTGGGGGCCACCTTGTGGTCCGGGCAGAGGCCGTCCACCAGGTCCCGCTCCAGGTAGAAGCACTCGCAGCCGAAGCAGTAAAGCCCGCCGTACTCCCCGAAGTAGATGTCCCCGGAATCGTGCACCTTGGTCAGGACCTCCTGGACCAGGCGCACGTGGTCCGGGTCGGTGGTGCGGATATAGTTATCATAGCTGATGTCCAGGTCGTCCCAGGATCGGCGGAAACGGGCGCTGATCTGGTCCACGAACTCCTGGACGGGCAGCCCCGCGGCTTTGGCGGCGTCCAGGACCTTGTCGCCGTGCTCGTCGGTGCCGGTCTGGAAGCGGACCTCCTCCCCCAGGAGACGGTGAAAGCGGGCCAGGGCATCGGCCACCACCGTAGTGTAGGCGTGGCCGAGGTGGGGCTCGGCGTTCACATAATAGATGGGCGTGGTGACGTAGTAGGACATGGTAGTGAGCCGTAAATAGTGAGCAGTGAGCAGTTAAAAGATTAATGAGATTACGAGAGTGCTTCCAGGTCTCAGCTCACTAGCGGTTATCCTCCTCAAGACCTCACCTAGTGGCGTGTTTCAGAATTAAAGCCCCCCCGGAAAAGCGGGTCTTTTCCCCCCTTTAGAAAAGGGGGACTTAAACTGCCAAATCCGCGCCTCTATCCTGATTTTAAGTCCAGCTAATTATGAAACGCTCCACTAGCCTCCGGCCTTGGCGTTAATGACGCCGAGGGTGATCTTTTCTGCCATGGTTACCCCCCGCCCGGACTCCGATTCCGGGGATCCGCCATGGGCAAAGGTTCAGGAAGATTTCCGACTTCCTCTATTTTACCACCGGGGAGTGGTTCCCCCCAACCATTTATTCAATGGCTTTCCAAGACCTGAATGCGTCCCAGGGCCTTCTGGAGCAAGGCTGCGTCCGCATCGGGGTTGCCGGTTTTCAAGAAGTGCCGGTAGGCGGCCAGGGCCTCGTACTTGTTACCCAATTTTTCCAGGGCCTGGGCTTTGGTAAAGTAGGCCCGGGCATAGCCGGGCTGCAGGGCGATGATCCGGTCGGCGTCGGCCAGGGCCTGGGCCGATTTTCCCAGGGCCAGGTAGGCCAGGCTCCGGTTGTAGAGGATCTGCGGGGCCTGGGGGTGCAGTTTTAAGGCCTGGTTATAATCCTGGAGGGCCTTGGGGGCCTGGCCCATATCCAGGTAAGTGTTGCCCCGGTTGTAATAGATCTGCCAGTCTTTGGGGGCGAACTGCAATGCCTTGGTGTAGTCGGCCAGGGCCTTGTCCAGGATTCCCTGGCGGCTGTAAGCCAGGCCGCGGTTGTAAAAGACTTCGGGGGCTTGGGGGGCCAGGTCTTGGGCCTGGTCGAAGTCGCCCACCGCGTCGGCCCACTGGGCCAGGCGCATTTCGGCGATGCCCCGGTTGATGTAGGCCTCCACCAGTTGCGGGTCGAGCTTTAGGGCCGCGGTGAATTTCTGCACCGCGAGGGTGGGATTTCCCTGGTTCAGGGCGGCCACGCCCTGGTCAAAGGGTTCCTGGGCCGCGGGGGTCTGGGGTGCGGCCAGGGCCGGTCCCCACCCGAGGAGGGTGACCCCGATAATCAAGAAAAGTGCCAATCCTTTGGTGTTTAGCGCCATGTAATGCCTCATGTCTCCCTTTCATCTGGAATAGCAAAATATCACCTAAGGCGGGCCCGGCCCGCGGTTTGTGCGCAACCGGCCGGGCGGGCGCGGCCTAGTTTATTCGTCGAACCGGGGTTTCGGGTCCCCGGCGCTCTCCGGGGAAGTCTTTTTGGCCAGAAACTCCCGCACCTCTTGGAGGGCTTCCCGGGTGGCTTCCCGGGCGGCGACGAAGTCATACATCAGATTGGTTTCATCGGCCTCGATATATTCACTATGTTTAATCATCATTTCGGCGCCCTGGAACAGGCGGCCCGCAAAAAACATGAAGTAGTGCAGATCATCGGCCATGGTTTGCTCCGGTTTATGCCGGTCTAAAAATGGTGGGCCGTGCCCACCCTACATGACTGGCACAGGCTGGAAAGCCTGTGCTACTGCGAGTTTTTCAAACAATGGGAAAAATCTCCGGTTTTTAAATGAGTTTTGCAAGAAGCTCAATCGCATTTATTCTCCGGTTTTTTCTTGATGCAGCGCCGCGGCCACAAAATCTTCGTGGGTGCAGGCCGGGTTGAGGCCCGGGCAGGCGGTCTTGGCGTGCTCCAGTTCGTCCGGGTCCGCCAGCAGGGCCGGGAGAAAGGGCCACTGGCGGCAGATGAAGGGTTTCACCGGGTGGACCCGGCAGAGGTTGCCCTCCATCAGGAAGACGCAGAAGCCGTTGGCGGCCACGGTGAGGCGCGGGCCCAGGGGCGAGGCCTCCACGTAGCGGCGGCAGAACTCCGCCACAGGGAGTTCAAGCAAGGCGGCCATGTCCTCCACTTCCTGGGGTTTGACAAAGATGCCGCCCCGGCCGGAGCAGCAGTCGCCGCACTGTTGACACTGGAATACCGGTGGCGGTTGGTCCCGGCGCATGATTATTTCAGGGGCGGCTGGCCGGTGGATTCGATGACGCTGCGCCACAGGGGGGAGTCCAGCTCCACCTCCTTGCGCCGGTCCACCGCGGCCTGGATGGGGATATGCACATAGTGACCGCGCCAGCGGCTGATGAGCAACCCGGATTTTCCCGCCAGACCGGCGTGGACGGCGTTCTGTCCCAGAAAACCGCAATAGATGCGGTCATTATAGTTGGCCGGCAGGCTGCGGATCAGGTAGCTGGGGTCGATATACTTGAGATTGAGTTCGAGCCCCCGGCTGCAAAAGTGTTCCCTGATCTTATCGGCCAAGAGGACGCCGATATCGCCGGGTTTGACGTTGCCGGAAGGGTCCTGTTGCGCATCTTCAAGCTGGAAGTATTTTTGGCCGGCGCCTTCGGCCACCAGGATGACGGCATGGGACCGGTCCCGGAGGCGGGCTTCCAGTTTGGCCAATAAGCCGCAATCGCCTTCGAGATCGAAGTCAGCCTCGGGGATCAGGACAAAGTTCACATCCCGCAAGGCCAGGCAGGCGTTGGCGGCGATGAACCCCGCGTGGCGGCCCATGAGCTTAACCAGGCCGATGCCGTTGGGGGCCCCCAGGGCCTCGGTATGGGCGGCCCGGATGGATTCGGTGGCCATCTCCACTGCGGTATCGAAGCCGAAGGAGCGGCTCACCAGGGCGATGTCATTGTCAATGGTCTTGGGGATGACGATGACGCCGATGCGCAATTCCCGGCGGACGATCTCCTCCCAGATGTGATTGGCGGCCCGCAAGGTGCCGTCGCCGCCGATGAGGAAGAGGATCTGGATATGCAGCCGATCCAGGGCATCCACGATCTCGCCGACATCCTGGGGACCCCGGGAAGAAGACAGGATGGTGCCCCCGAAGGTGTGGATGTTGGCCACCACTTCCGGGGTCAGGTTCATCAAGCTGTGGCCGTATTTGGGGATAAAGCCCTGAAAGCCATAGCGCACCCCGTAGATATGCCGGACCTTGTAGAGGTGATGCAACTCCAGGACGATGGCCCGGATGACATCGTTGGTGCCGGGGCAGAGGCCGCCGCAGGTGGCGATGGCGCAACGGACCTTGGAGGGATCGAAATAGATCAGGGCCCGGGGGCCCGCCTGTTCGAAGTAAAGGGGTTCTTCGTCCGGCGGCAAACCGGCAAGATAGTCCCGGGAGTCATAGACCAGGACCTGGTCATTATCGTGGACGAAGGATTTCTTGATCACCTGGCCATGGCAATTAACCATGGTGTATTGGCGAATGGGCGATTCCACCCGGGGGTCTCCTAAAGCAGGAATGCGCGTATCAATAAAATCATATTCCATAACGATGGGTTACCTCCATGGTCATGCAGAATTCCGGCGCTAACGGTATCAAAACCTTGGGCCGATTTAACACCCGGAAAACGCCGGTAAAGGAAATTCAGGTCAGCAACTGCCCGGAGATGCGGCTGGCCCGGGTCCCTTGCAGTTGGCCGGAGTCGAACTTCACCAGGTTTCGGTCATGGCCTCCATTTCGTCTTTGAGTTCCCGGGTCATCAACTTCTTAATGGCCTCTTTGGGGGCGAGATTTTCATAGAGAATCTTATAGGCGGCCGTGACTATGGGCATGTCCACGCCCAGGCGGTCCGCCAGGAAGTAGACGGCCCGGGAGGTCTTCACCCCTTCGGCCACCATGGCCATACCGGCCAGGATCTGATCCAGGGAGAGGCCCTGTCCCAACTTCAGTCCCACCTGGAAATTGCGGCTCTGGCTGCCGGTGCAGGTGAGGATCAGGTCCCCGAGGCCCGCCAGGCCGGTGAGGGTCATGGGGTTGGCGCCCAAGCGGGTCCCCAGCCGGACCATTTCGGCCAGGCCCCGGGTGATGAGGGCCGCCCGGGGATTGTCCCCCAGGCCCATGCCCGAAAGGATGCCGGTGCCGATGGCAAAGATGTTCTTCAGGGCCCCGCCCAACTCCACCCCGGTGACATCGTGGGAAGTGTAGACCCGGAAATAAGGGGTGGAAAAGAGCCGCTGAAGGCAGTGGGCGAGGTCCCGCCGCCGGGAGGCGATGGTGACCGCGGTGGGCTGCTTCTGGGCCACTTCCCGGGCAAAACTGGGCCCGGAGATCACCGCGTAAGGGATTTCGGCGCCCATCTCTTCCCGGACCACCCCTTCCATGGAAAGGAGCGAGTCAATCTCCATGCCTTTGGTGGCGCTGACCAGGACTGACCCCGGGGGCCAATGGGGCTTCAGGTCCCGCAAGACCCGGCGGAAGCCGTGGGAGGGCACGGCCATGAGGACCAGGCCGGCGCCGTCCAGGGCCGCGGCATAGTCCAGGGTGAAGATGATCCGGGAGGAGAGGCGCACCCGGGGCAGAAAGGTGTGGTTGACGCGGTCCTGGCGCAGGGTCTCATAGACGTCCCATTCCCGGACCCAGAGGTGGACCTCCTGGCCTTTGTCCGCCAGGAGTTGGGCCAGGGTGGTGCCCCAACTGCCGGCGCCGATCACCGCCAGGGACTTGAAATCAAAGGAGTCCAAGATCGGCCTCGGGTTCGGGCTCGCCGTCATCATTTTTTTCCGCCACCTTGGTCACGCTGACCACGCGCTCTTCCCTCTCCAGGTCCATGAGTTTGACTCCCTGGGTGACCCGGCCGATTAAAGAAATCCCCCTGGTCAGCATGCGCAAGATCTTGCCGCCGTCGGTGACCAGCATGACTTCGTCGTCTTCATTCACCTGGAGGATGGCCATGATGGGGCCGTTGCGGTCGGTAATATTCAGGCCCCGGACCCCCTGGCCGCCCCGGTGATGCTGGGGATATTTCTTCGGATCGGTGCGCTTGCCGAAGCCCCGCTCGGTCACCGTGAGGATGGTGCCGGCGGGACGGATTACTTCCATGCCCACCACCCGGTCTTCCGGGGCCACTTCGATGCCCTTGACGCCCCGGGCGGTGCGGCCCATGTCCCGGACCTCGGCGGAGGGGAAGCGGATGATCTTGCCCTGGCGGGTGCCGATGAGGATGCTCTGGTCCGGCTCGCTCAAGGCGGCGCTGACCAGTTCGTCTTCGGGGTCCAGGCTCAGGGCGATGATGCCGCCGCTCCGGGGCCGCTGGAAGTTCATCAGGTCGGTTTTCTTGATGATGCCGCGTTGGGTGGCCATCACCAGAGAGGGGCCGGGGGTGAATTCCCGCACCGGCAGGATGGTGGCCAGTTTTTCGTCCTCGCCCAATTGCAGCAGGTTGACGATGGCCTTGCCCTGGGCCGTGGGGGAGCCGATGGGAATCTCGTGGACCTTGAGCCAGAAGACCCGGCCCTTATTGGTGAACACCAGGAAAAAACTGTGGGTGGAGGCGATATAGAGCTGGGAGACGAAATCGTTTTCCCGGGTGATCATCCCCATGCGGCCCTTGCCGCCCCGGCGCTGGCTGCGGTAAATGGTCAGGGGAGTGCGCTTGATGTAACTGCGGCGGCTGATGGTGACCACCATGTCCTCGTCGGCGATGAGGTCTTCGGCGGTAATATCCTCAGCCTGGGGCACGATTTCGGTGTGGCGGCCGTCGCCGTAGCGCTCCTTGAGTTCGGTGAGCTCCTGGGCGATGAGGGCCTTGACTTCGGCCTCCTCGGCCAAAATCTGGCGGAAGCGCTCAATGGCGGCCCGGACCGCTTCGGCCTCATTGATGATTTTCTGGCGTTCCAGGCCGGTGAGGCGCTGCAAGCGCATGTCCAGGATGGCCTGGGCCTGGATTTCCGAGAGGGCGTATTGGCTGCGGGTGTCCTCCAGGGTGGCGCCGGCCCGGGGTTTCAGGATGAACATGCCGGCCATCAACTGCTGTTTGGCCTCCGGGGGATTGGCCGCGGCCCGGATCATGTCGATAACCAGGTCCAGCCAGTCCAGGGCGATGAGGAGGCCTTCCAGGATGTGGGCCCGGGCCTCGGCCTGCTTCAATTCATAGCGGGTGCGCCGGATAATTACTTCCCGGCGGTGCTCCAGGAAATGGTACAGCATGTCCTTGAGGCTGAGGAGCTCCGGCCGGTTGTTGACGATGGCCACCAGGTTGATGCCGAAGGTGACCTGCATCTGGGTGTGGATATACAACTGGTTGAGGATGGGTTGGGGCGGCTCGTCCTTCTTGAGGAGGATGGCCACCCGGAGGCCTTCCCGGTCCGATTCGTCCCGGATGTCGGCAATGCCTTCCACCTTCTTGTCTTTCACCAGTTCGGCGATGCGCTCGATGAGCCGGGCCTTGTTCACC
>CAYNMI010000075.1:1359-9729 GCA_964398095.1 uncultured Desulfobacca sp. | reverse complement strand
ACCAGCACCCGCCCGGACTTGAGGAGTTTTTGTAAGCGGGCCCGGGACCAGCCCAGTTGCCCGGTGAGGAATTGATCCAGGCGGGCGCCGGCCTGGTCTACCACCAATTTTACGGTGTCAGTGCCGCTATCTGTCTGCAAGGATCAGCACACTGCTGGAATGTTTAAAAATTGAAGTGATGTTGAAGGCAGGTTTTTACCCCCCTTTCATAAAGGAAGGCAGGGTGGATTTTATAAGCGCCTGAAATCACCCTAAATCCCCCTTTTTAAAAGGGGGACTTAAAACCGCCCCCTTCTATTGCGGAAAGCTGAAGGCTGACTGCTGACAGCTAATAAGTCATACCTTCCGCATGGCGGCGCCGCCGTTCTTGATTTCACTGAAGATCATGCGCCCGGCGGTGGTCTGCAAGACGCTGGTGACGGCCACCTCCACTTCCCGGCCGATGAAGCGCCGGGCGTTTTCGATCACCACCATGGTGCCGTCGTCCAGATAGGCGATGCCCTGGCCCTGGGATTTGCCTTCCCGGAGGATCTGCACGTGGAGGGTCTCACCGGGCAGGACCGCGGGCTTCATGGCGTTGGCCAACTGGTTGATGTTCAGGACTTCGATCCCCTGGAGTTCCGCCACTTTGTGCAGGTTGAAATCATTGGTCAGGACCTTGGCCCGGAGCTTCAAGGCCAGGGCCACCAGTTTGGAGTCCACCCCCGCGGCCCCGGGGATATCGTCATCGATGAACTCCACCCGCAAGGGATTCTGCTGCTGGAGGCGTTTGAGGATGTCCAGGCCCCGGCGGCCCCGGGTGCGCCGGAGGTCGTCCGAGGAATCGGCCACATACTGCAACTCTTCCAGCACAAATTTCGGGACGATGAGGGTGCCTTCCACGAAGCCGGTTTCGGCGATATCCGCAATGCGGCCGTCGATGATGACGCTGGTGTCCAGGATTTTCAAAGCATAACGCTGGGGTTTGCCGACCGGTTCCAGGAAGGAAGGGGTGTTGACTTCGGACATCTTCTTGCCCCCCAGCACCAGACCGATATAGCCGAAAATCGCCGAAAAGAAGATATATACCGGAATTTGCAGGTTGGGCAGTGCCAGATATTTGTCAAAGGGGTAGCTGGCCAGCTTGCCGATGCCCAGGCCGACAAACAGTCCCAGGGTGCTCCCCAGGATGGTTTTCAGGGGGATGCGCTTGATGACGTGCTCCAGCCCCAGGGTCAGCAGAGCTATCGCCACCCCCACGGCTGCGCCGGCATATCCGGCCCACCAGAAGTTGTCGAAATAGGGGATTTGGTCGGCGATCAGGAAACCGCTCACCCCGCAAATACTTCCCAGGATGATCCCGGTGACCACTTTTTGCAGCACCGAGTCATACCTCCTTTCTCAGGAAAAATTCAAGGCGGGGCGAATGACCCCCGACGTCGCATGGGAGGGGGGTCGCAGCCGACGTCGGTCCGAACGCATGGTCCCGGCACTCCTTGCCGCGGTCAACCTGGTACGAGAACGGGTGTGGCGGTTCAAGTTAGGCTACTACTACTCCCCCGAAGGGTAAATCACTCGGTGGCTTCCAATAACGCCAGGAGTTGTGCCTCAATTTCGTCTTCTTCGGTATTATTTACCAGGGAAAGTTCCTTAACCAGGAGGTTCTTGGCGGTATCCAACATCTTGCGCTCCCCGAAAGAGAGATCCTTTTCCGTTTTGAGGAGGGTCAAATCCCTGAGGACTTCCGCCACCCGGAACGGCGAGCCGGTTTTGATTTTATCCATGTAATCCCGGTAGCGGCGATTCCAGGTCTGGTTGTTCAGGCGTAAGGGCCGGTGCCGCAGGATTTCATAGACTTCGGTGACCGCCTGGAGATCGATCATATCTCGGAGTCCGATGTTCCGGGCATTGCCGATGGGGATCATGATGATCATGTCACTATCCAGAAGGCGCATGATATAGAATTGCTCCTGATTTCCCGAGACCGCCCGTTCCTGGACCGATTCGATCACCCCAACCCCGTGGGCCGGGTAAACGGCCATCTGGCCAACTTGGAACATTCTTTTTCACCTCCTTCACCTGTATCTTTATCACAAAGTTGCTTTAAAAGCAAGGCTCAGGATACAGGGAACTCAGCGTTGAAAGCGAAACCAGAGGATGTCACCATCGGCCACCGGATAATCCCGGCCTTCCACCTTGAGCAGGCCGGCCTCTTTGACCCGGGCGGGGGTGCCCAACTCATCCAAAGCCGCGTAAGGCATCACTTCGGCCCGGATGAAGCCTTTTTCCATGTCGGAATGGACCTGGCCGGCGGCCCTGGAGGCCGGGGTGCCCCCGGGCACGTGCCAGGCCCGCACTTCGGGGCCGACGATGGTATAAAAAGTCACCAGGCCCAACAACCGGGAGGACTCCCGGACCAGGCGGGCCATGCCGGTCTCCGTAAGCCCCAACTCATCCAGAAATTCCTGGCGCTCCTCCGGGGCAAAGGCCTGGAGCTCCGCTTCCAGGTCCCCCAGGATGGGCACCAGGGGCCAGTG
Source organism: uncultured Desulfobacca sp. (assembly GCA_964398095.1). Classification (GTDB taxonomy): domain Bacteria; phylum Desulfobacterota; class Desulfobaccia; order Desulfobaccales; family 0-14-0-80-60-11; genus 0-14-0-80-60-11. The sequence goes on along the minus strand of CAYNMI010000075.1, from coordinate 7,213 downwards.
GCGGGCCGCGGCCAAGGCCTGCAGGGCCGCATAGTGGACCCCGCCGGCCAGCTCAGATTCGTCCAGGTTGGCCACGAACAGGCAGGGTTTTAGGGTCAACAAGGGGGTGCTCTCCAGGTGGCGCAGCTCCCCGGGGCTCAAGTTAAGCTCCCGGGCCCAGGTCCCCTGGTTGAGGCCGGCTTCCACCCGGGCCAGGGTGGGGTGGGCCTGGGCCGCGGCCTTGTCGCCGGCCTGGGCCCGTTTCTCCAGTTTGAGGCGCTGCCGGCCCAGGATCTCCAGGTCGGCCAGGAGCAGTTCCGTTTCCACCACCTCCACGTCCCGCACCGGGTCCAGGCCGGCCAGGGGATGGGGACAGGTGGCCTCGCCGAAACCGCGCACCACATGGACCAGGAGGTCCACCTCCCGGATGTGGCCCAGAAACTGGTTGCCCAGGCCCTCGCCCCGGGAGGCCCCTTCGATGAGCCCGGCCACGTCCACGAATTCGATGCTGGCCGGGGTGAGTTTTTGGGGCTGCAGCAGTTCACCCAGCCGGGCCAGGCGGGGGTCCGGCACGGGGACCACCCCGGTGTTGGGGTTGATGGTGCAGAAGGGGTACGGGGCGACTTCGGCCGCGCCTGAGGTCAGGGCATTGAAGATGGTGGTCTTGCCGGCGTTGGGCAGGCCGATGATGCCGCAGCGGTAACTCATAGAAGACGGTTTTCGGTTTTCAGTTTTCGGTTTTCAGTTGGATATAGTTAACGTCGGGGGCGCCCGGCGCACCGTCATTCAGGATTTCGGCAGGCCCCGAGATCGCATACCATTATAAACCGTAACCCAGGTCCCGTCTATACGCGCGACCGGGAGGGGATGCACGGGAGCGGCCGCCTCGGTGCCATTGTCTCTATCCCGGCCCCGAGGTGGACCCATCCTCAACAATGCGCAGGAGCGGGTTGCACCCCGCCCCTACGGTTGCTTCTCGTCCTGCCCCGGCTGCCCGCCTGGGCCGCCGGACGCCGTATCTCAAGTGGGCCGGAAAAGCTCGCGAGCAGCAGCCGCCAGCAATAAGTATACTCGTTGCCAAAAGTTTTTTCTTATCCCCCCCCTCACCCTAGCCCTCTCCCCCCGCTGGGGGGAGAGGGGATAAGAGGAAAGAACTTTTGGCAAACGCGATAAATCTTTTCTCTGACCACTGACCGCTGACCACTAACCACCGCTCGCCCCCGGCCCCTCCTCAACTCACTGCCTTCAACTCGCCTCCCCGGTAAGCTCCGACGGGTACACCGGCAGATACCGGGTGCCCCAATCGAAGATAAGGATACCCCCGGCCACCAAAGACAGGGTGAGGATGATCTCGATGAGCGAAGGGAAGTAGCCGAACTGGCGATAGCCGCCGTAACTGGTGAGGCTGACGTTGAAGCGGTTCAGCACCACCCCGAAGGCGGAGAGGCCCGCGGCCCAGTACAGGCCCTTGATGGAGCGGCGCACCTCGGCAAAGGTCAGCAGGATGGCCGGCAGGGCCACGGTGCCGAACAGTTCCAGATAAAAGAAGAAATGGGGGGCGTCGCCCGCCCAGACCGTGGCCCCCCGGGCATAGAGGTCGGTGACCTTCATGGCGAAGTAGACCAGGAGAGCGATTCCCAGCCCCTTGCTGAATGACGCCAGCAGCTTGAGCTCAGCCTGGCGCTTGTAGGCCCAGGCACTGATGAGGCTCTCCAGGATCACCACGCTCATGCCGCCGATCACCGCGCTGGTGAAAAAGAGCGGCCCCAGGGCCCGGCTGGCCCAGAGGTCGGACATCTTCTCGGGCAGCAGGAGGTACAGCGCCCCCAGGGAGGACTGGTGCAGGGTGGAGAGCATGACGCCCGCCACCACCAGGACGATGTAAATATTCCGGAAAAAATTCACCCATTCATACTTTTTCCAGCGCTCCAGGGCCATGATGAAGATGTCCACGCCCAGGACCGTGGTGTAGAGCATGACGCACCAGGACACCTCGAAGAGCACCGAATGGGGATTCCACATCACCATGGGATGCCAGATGCGCCAGGGCTGGCCCAGGACCAGTTGGGGTAGAGTCCCAAGCCGCTGGGGTCCTTTTTATTCCGGCGGGCCATGAGGTTGTGCTTCTTGTCCGGGCCGGGGTAGGAACCGGAATAGATCCAGTTGCCGCAGGCGGTGGAGCCGTCGTCTTTGAGCTTCGTGAAGTTGGCCACCTGCTGTTTATCCGCCACGGTGAAGCCGTTGATCTCCCTGGCCACCAGGTGGACGTCGGGGTCGTCCCCGTAGTTCCACGCCAGCTTGACAATGGGGTCGGGAGACGCCGCCTTGGGGTCTTCCTTGTAGAGCTTCTGCAGTTCCAGGGCCAGGCGGTTGACGTACCACAGGTCGCTCTTGGCGTCCCCGTGGGGCTTCACCGCCTGATAGCGCCACTGCAGCCAGCGGCCGCTGTTGCTGATGCTGCCTTCCTTCTCCAGGGAGTCCGCCACCGGGAACAGGAAGACCTCGGTCTTGATGTCCTTGGTCTTGGCCCCGGGGCGCTTCCAGAAGTGGGCCGTGTCCGTCTCCCAGAGATCGAAGGCCGCCAGCCATTCGAGCTTGGCCAAGGCTTGATAAGCCTGCTTGAGGTTGGGGGAACTCACCGCGGGGTTCATGCCCCACACCATGAGGCCCTTGATGCCGCCGGTCCCCATGGACTCAAACAGGGGAATCCAGGAATACCCCGAGTTCTGATAGCCTTTGCCCAACTTGGGCAGGTAGTCATAGGCGAAGTCGTTGCCCGGCTGGGCCGCCTCCCCCCAGAAGGCCTTGAGGAGGCTGACGAAGAACTTGGGCCGGTTGACCCAATAGCCGCCTTTCGGGGTCGTGGCGATATAATCCTTCAAGGTGGGGGTCTTGGCCTCCGAGGGCGTCGGCATATAACCCGGGAGGATGTGGAACAGGAGGGCCATGTCCGTGGAGCCCTGGACGTTGCTCTCCCCCCGGAGGGCGTTGATGCCGCCCCCGGGGACCCCCATGTTCCCTAAGAGCTGTTGCACGATGGTATAACTGCGGATGATCTCCACCCCGGTGGTGTGCTGGGTGCCGCCCATGGCGTACATGAGGGTGCCGGCCTTGCCCGGCTGCCCGGTGACGCCGAAAATCGCCGCCATCTCCAGGAACTGCTTCTTGGGCACGCCGCTGATTTCCTCCACCATCTCCGGGGTATAACGGGAATAAAAGCGTTTTATGATCTGAAAGACGCACTGGGGGTCGGTCAGGGTGGGGTCGGTTTTGGGCTTGTTCTCCCCATCCACCTGGTAACTCCAGGTCGCAAAGTTATAAGTGCCCTTGCCTTGGTCAAAACCGGAAAAGAGGCCGTCATGAAAATTAAAGTCTTTATCCACCAGAAAGGGGGCGTTGGTGTAGTTGACCACATACTCTTGGTGGTAGAGGTTGTGCTCCATGATGTAGTTGATCAGACCGCCCATCAAGGCAATGTCGGTGCCGGGCCTTAAGCGCACGTACAGATCGGCCTTGGCCGCCGACCGGGTGAAGCGCGGGTCGCAGACGATGAGCTTGGCGCCCTTATCCATCGCCTTGGTGATGTAACGGAAACTGACGGGATGGTTCTCGGCCGGGTTGCAGCCGATGATCATGACGCAGTCACTGTTGCCGATGTCGTTCCAGTGGTTGGTCATGGCGCCCCGTCCGAAGGTGGGCCCCAACGAGGCCACGGTGGACGAGTGTCAGAGACGGGCCTGGTGCTCCAGATAGACAATGCCCAGGGCCCGGGCCAGCTTGACCAGGAGATAACATTCTTCGTTGTTGATCGCGGCCCCGCCCACCGCGGCCAAGGTTTCGGTGCGGTTCACCGTGACCCCGCCGGGGGACTTGGCGATAAAATCCTGATCCCGGGTGGCCTTGATGCGCTGGGCCAAGGTGGCCACGGCCCAATCCAGGCTCTTTTCCTCCCAGTGGTCGCTGCCCGGGGCCCGGTACTTCACCTTCTTCAGGCGCCGGGGGCTGGTGACCACCTCAAAGACCGCCTGGCCTTTGCTGCACAGGGTCCCTTGGTTGATGGGATGGTCGGGATCGCCTTCGACGTTGATGAGTTTCCCCCCCTTGGTGTTGGCGATGAGGCCGCAGCCGACGCCGCAAAAGGGGCAGATGGAAGTGGTGACCTGAGTGTCCTTGGTTTTGGCGGGAGCCACAGGGCTGGCCCACCCGGAGCGCGTCAGGATGACGTCCGAGAGGCCCAGAGCGGTAATCCCGCTTCCCAAACCCTTGATGAAGGTTCTGCGGGTAATGCCCATATTCCACCTCTCCTCAAGTCAGGTAGGGAGTTCAGGAAGATACTGGTGGGACCACTGCGGGATGAAGATTTGGTTGCGGCTTAATCTTTGTCCGGTCGCTATCACCTCCTCAATATTTTGTGCCTACGTTAGGGCATGAGTACACAATTGTCAACCAGGATTTTTTAAACGGGCCTTTAAAAAAATGGGTCTACCCCGGGCCCTGGACCAATCGGGCCCCCAGGGCCTGGGCTTTTTCGCAATCTTGGGGAAAGACCTCCCGGCGTCTTGCGGCCTTCTTTTCCGGATCAAACCGGTCCGCCACCACCTTGGCATAATCCTTAAACTGATACGTATCACAACTGCACAGGTACTCCGAGGCCCCGAAGACCATCTCCAACAACCGCTGCTGACTGCCGAAGAGCTGCTCGTAACCCCATTGCCGCATCATCTCTGCGGTGACATTCATCGTATAAATGAACCCCGTGGGCAGCGGTTTGGGGAAGAGCGACTGCGGCGGCTCCGTATAGGTGAAATAGGGAAACAGCAAACGCTCCAGGAACGAGCGCATCTCCCCGGAGACGCTGCCGAAATAGATGGGGGAGCCCAAAATCAGTCCATCGGCCGCCTCGATTTTTTTGAAGATCGGCTTGAGATCATCCTTGACGGCGCAGCGGCCGTAACTCTTGCCGCCCCGGGTCTTGCAGGCAAAGCAACTGGTGCAGCCGGTGAACTTGAGATCATACAGATGCACGAGTTCGGTGGCCGCCCCCCGGGACGCGGCCCCTTTCAGGGCTTTTTTCAGCAGGGTGGCCGTATTCCAGGTTTTTCTCGGACTGCCGTTCACTGCCATGATCTTCATAAACCCTCCCGCCGGGCGGCCGCCTTGGGGCGCCCCGGCTGGCTCGCCATCCTCCCGGCCTTTGCCGGAAACGGGGAATTATTGGCGCGGCCGCAGGACCTTGAGGCCATAGGGACAGACCGCAGCACAGATGCCGCAGACATGGCCCTCATGATAGGCAAAGTAGTGCGCCTTCTTCCAGCCATCACAGGTTTTCACCCCCAGAATTTCTTCCCGGGGCAGGCCGGGATGCCAGGCCTGGCCCGTTAAGGCCCCGGCTGGGCAGGCCTCCACGCATCGCCGGCAACTGCCGCAAAAATGGCGGGTTACCCGCGGCCCGCAGGGGAGCTGAAGATCGGTGAAGACCGTGCCCAGACGCACCCAGGGGCCGAAGCGGCGGGTGATCAACTGGCAGTGGCGGCCGATCCAACCCAGGCCGGCCCGGGTGGCCGCGGTCTTGTGGGGGAAGTCGCCCTTGATGTTGACCTTATCGGTGCGGGCCGAAGCCGCCAGGGCCAGGGCCCCAAAGCCCCGGTCTTGGAGCTCCTGGGCCAACTTTCCGGCCAGGTGGTTGAGGCGCGCATTGACCCGGTCGTACTCCGCGGCATAGGCCTGAGTGGGGCCTTGCCGGATGCCGGCCATAATCTGGGGGTTCACCGGCAGCGCCAAGGATAGGGCGAAGGGGAAGCTGCGGCCCTGGGCGTCGGAGGGCGTCGGGAAGCCCCGGAGGTCGGCGGCGCCCCAGAGCTCCAGGCCGTGGGCC
>CAYNMI010000075.1:0-1259 GCA_964398095.1 uncultured Desulfobacca sp. | reverse complement strand
GGTGAAACCAGCGGATCTCCGGATCCGACCCGAACCAGGTGAGCTGGCGCTTGGCGTAGCGCCGGGTGTCCCGGGTGAGCAGCGTCAGGGCCTCCTCCAGGCTCCAGCGCCCGGTGAGGTGGTTAATAAGGTGGCGGTAGCCCAGGGCCTGCAAGGGTTTGAGGTCCGGCGGATAGCGGCTGAGGAGCCCTTTAACCTCCTCCAGCCACCCCGCGGCCAGCATGACCTCCACCCGGAGTTCGATGCGGCGGTAAAGCTCCTCCCGGGGCAGGGCCAGGCCCAGCTTCAGCACCTCATAGGGGGCGTCCTGAAAGCGGTGGGCCTGGATGAAGCCCGAGAGGGGCTTGCCGGTGGCCTCCATCACCTCCAAGGCCCGGATGATCCGGTAGGTGTCGTGGGGGTGGAGCCGGGCGGCGCTGGCCGGGTCCAGGTGCAGCAGGCGCTGATAGAGGGCGGGCAGCCCCACGGCCCCCAGCTCCCGGCGCAGGCGGTCCCTGACCCCCGGCGCCGGCGTGCCCTCGGCAAAGAGCCCCGAGAGCAACGCCTTGAGATAGAGGCCGGTGCCCCCCACCACCAGGGGCGGCGCCCCCCGGTGCTGCAGGTCCGCCAGGACTTGGCGCCCTTCATCAGCATAGCGGGCCGCGTCATAGGGCTCCGGGGGGTCCGCCACGTCGATGAGGTGGTGGGGCACCCGGGCCATTTCTGCGGCGGTGGGCTTGGCGGTGCCGATATTTAGCTCCCGGTAGACCTGGAGGGAGTCGGCGTTGACGATCTCGGCCCCCAGGCCCGCGGCCAGGGTCAGGGCCACCGCGGTCTTGCCCGCGGCGGTGGGGCCCACCAGGACCGCCACCCGGGGTTTTTTAGGGGTAGGGCGTCTTAAAGGTTCCATGCAACCGCATCGGCCAACCAGGCCAGCCCCCGCCTAAAGGCTTGGGGGGAAAAGGGGAAAAGGCGAAAAGGGCAAAAGGATAAAGAAGGAGCCGGATAAATTTTGGCGGCCGGTCCCCGATTAATTCAGGTCTGTCAAATAAGTCTTGATGCATCGCCATGCGTGGCTTCGCCCCGTGAACCTGCTGAGACTCGCTAAGAAACCAACATCAAGGCAGGCGTGTCCGGCAAGGTTTTTGCTAAAATTTCAGGACAGAGCCTGCAAAATCTCCATTTCTGAAGAACTGGGTGATCAAGGGATGAAGCGCCCCCCCCACCCAACCCACAACCCACACAAGGGCGGGGGGGTTGTTTGGGTTCGGGGGGGTGAG
>CAYNMI010000074.1:0-9982 GCA_964398095.1 uncultured Desulfobacca sp. | reverse complement strand
AGCTGGCGGAAGAGGCCTTGACGGAATTTAGGGAAGGCAAAACCGTTCTCCTTGATAAAGAAGAATTGTGATCTCCCATAATACCGATAAGTTTCGCAAAGCCTTCCGTAATCTCCCCGTGCCGATCCAACGCAAAGCCCGAAAGGCCTTTCACCGGTGGCGTGAGGACCCCGATAACCCTTTGCTGCACTTTAAGCCAATTTACCCTAGCAAACCGGTTTATTCCATCCGCATCGGGCTCGGTTGGAGAGCAGTGGGCCTCAAAGCCGAAAATCACTTGATTCGGCTCTGGATCGGTTCCCATGCCGACTATGACAATCTTATAAAATATCTTTGATGATGAAGCTATATGTCTGACCTGGGCCGTTTATTAATCATCATCGGCGTGCTCCTGGTGATCGTGGGGGCGGTGTTCCTTCTAGTCCCTAAAATTCCCTGGCTGGGGCGCTTGCCCGGGGATATCAGCTACAAACGGGGGAATTTCTCCTTTTACTTCCCGCTGGGGACCTGCATCCTCATCAGCATCATCCTGACCCTGATCCTGTACCTGTTTCGGCGGTAGTTGTGTAGGATGGGCACTGCCCACCATGTCTTCGGCCCCGGTGCCGCAATCTCACCACCGCTCGCAACGGGATTGGCTTATGCTGATATTGGCTTATGCCGATTAAGAACTTATAATTGATTGAAGAGGTGAAATGCGGGGAGAGTAACCGGGTTTAGACTACCTGCCCGGCCGCGCCGGGACGCCCCATGTCCGCCAAATCCCTTGCAAAATATCCCCGGCGCAGTATACTGAGGTACATCCGCCATCCCCGCGGCGCCCCGAGACTTACGGGGCCAGGAATGGAGCCCGATGCCTGAACTACGCAAAGATCCCATCATCGCCCGCTGGGTGATTATTTCAACGGAGCGGGGCAAACGCCCCCATGATTTTGTCGTGGAACCGGAGGTCACCAAGGGGGGGTTTTGTCCCTTCGATCCGGGCAACGAACATACCACGCCGCCGGAAATCCTGGCCTACCGTGACCCGGGGACCGAGCCCAATACTCCCGGCTGGCACCTCCGGGTGGTGAACAACAAATTCCCGGCCCTGGCCAAGGAAGGGGAGTTGGACCGCGCCGGCGAAGGCATGTTCGACAAGATGAATGGGATAGGGGCCCATGAGGTCATCATTGAGAGTCCCGATCACCAGGCTACTCTGGGGACCATGCCGGTGGACGGGTTCGCCCTGGTGCTCCAGGCCTACCGGGATCGGATCGTGGGTCTCAGCGAAGATCCCCGGTTCCGGTATGTCCTGATCTTCAAAAACCAGGGGCGGTCCGCCGGCGCTTCCCTGGAGCACAGCCACAGCCAGCTTATCGGCCTGCCCATCGTGCCGGAGCTGGTCCAGGAGGAATTGAGCGGCGGTAAATTTTACTTCAACTATAAAGAGCGCTGCGTCTTTTGCGATATGATCCGCCAGGAACTCCAGCAGCAGAGCCGGGTGGTGCTGCAGAACCAGGAATTTCTGGCGATTTGCCCCTTTGCCCCCCGCTCTCCCTTTGAAATCTGGATACTGCCCAAACAGCACCTGTCTTCGTACGTGGATTTACAGGAGGAGTCTTTCCGGCTGCTGGCCGAACTTTTCTCGGAAACCCTGAAGCGTCTGGAGAAAGCCCTGGGCAAGGTCCCGTACAATTTCATCCTGCACACCGCCCCCATCCGGGAATCACAACTCAATTATTACCACTGGCATTTTGAGATCGTGCCCAAGCTGACTCTGATCGCCGGATTCGAGTGGGGCTCGGGCTTTTATATCAATCCGACGCCCCCGGAAGATGCGGCTAAATATCTTCGGGAGTTGACGCTCTAAGCCTCGAGGGATGACCGATGCGGATCCTGATAGTAACCCCGGAAGCCAACCCCTTCGCCCGCAGCGGCGGGCTTGCAGAGGTAACCTACGCCCTGGCCTGGGCTTTGGTCAAGCTGGGTCACCAGGTATCGCTGGTTCTGCCCCTGTACCGCCAAGTGCGGGAATCGGGCCGCCCCCTCACCTCCACCGGGCAGACCCTTTCCATCCCCCTCTCCTGGAAGACCCTGCCCGCCGAGATCTTTACCCACCAGATCGACCCGAACCTGAACTTTTACTTTATCGGCCAGGATGCCCTCTTCAACCGGGAAGGTCTCTACGGCACCTCGTACGGGGATTTTGAGGATAATAGCGAGCGCTTCATCTTCTTTTCCCGGTCGGTGGTGGAAATGATCGAGGCCCTGAAACTGGACTTCGACGTGTGCCACGCCCACGAGTGGCAGACCGGCCTGGTGCCCGTCTATCTCCGGACCATTTACCACGACCGGCCCCGTTTGCAGCGCCTGCCGGTGGTGTACACGGTTCACAACGTGGGCTACCAGGGGCTCTTTTCTTCTTATGACCTGCCTCTCACCGGCCTGGGGTGGGATTTGCTCTCTCCCAAGGCCCTGGAATTTTACGGCAAACTCAACTTTATGAAAGGCGGTCTGGTCTTTGCGGACCTCCTCACCACCGTCTCCGCCAAATACCGGGAAGAGATCCTGACCCCGGAATATGGCTTCGGGCTGGAGGGGCTGTTCCGGGAACGGGCCCCCGAGCTTTACGGGATTCTGGAAGGGGTCGATTATCACCGCTGGGACTCCAACCGGGATGCCTTCCTGGCCGCACCCTATGACCGGGATAACCTGGCGGGGAAAAAGACCTGCAAGCTGGCCCTGTTGGAGCGTTTCGGCTTGAACCTCTCCCCGGAGCAGCCGCTCTTGGGCATGACCACCCGGTTCTTTGAGCGCAAAGGCATCGACCTGGTGGAAAACATTCTCGATGACCTGATGCGCCTGGGTGTGGGTTTCGTCATCCAGGGGACCGGCGAAGAACGCCATCATTATCTTCTCCAGGAATTCAGCCTTAAATATCCTGAGCACATGGGTCTCATCATCGGCTACACCGAGGACCTGGCCCACCAGATCATCGCCGGGTCCGACATCTTCCTCATGCCCTCCCGCTATGAACCCTGCGGCCTGGATCAACTTTACTGCCTGCGCTACGGCACCATCCCCGTAGTCCGGGCCACCGGCGGGTTGGACGAGACGATCCGGGAATTCGACCCCGCCACCGGCGCCGGCACCGGCTTCAAGTTCAGCGGCTATACCCCGGCCGAACTCCTGAGCGCAGTGCAGCGGGCCCTGGCGGTTTATCAACAGCCCGCAGTCTGGAAGGCCCTGATGCAGCGCAACATGACCCTGGATTATTCCTGGACCAAAACCGCGGGCCCCAAATATATTGAGCTGTACCGGCTGGCTGCGGAAAAACGGCAGCGCCTGTTGGGCGGGTGAGATTCCATGGCTTCGGAGCGTGGCGCGTTCTTGACCCAGATGGTAGAGGTGCTCACTTCTACCATCAGCTTTGGGGAACGGCTCAACAATATGGTTCACCTCGTGGCCCGCAACCTGAAGGTGGACCTGGCCCTCTATTTCGGCCTGGACAAAGCCCGGGAGATTCTGCTCCTGAACGTCAGCAGCCGGGGGCCGGTGCCGCCCCACATGCGCCTGGAATTCCCTCTGGGGCAGGGGCTGGTGGGTGAGACCGCCAGCACCCGCAAGTTTGCCGTCGTCCACCGCAAGCAGCCGGGCGTGTTGGCGGCCAATGCCCCCCTGGAGAAACTCAATCCCGCCTATCAGACCCTGGCCGCCTTTCCGGTGGCCGATGATAATTTTCTCTATGGCGTCTTGATCCTCATGGACCGGGAGGAGCGACCCTTCACCCCCACCGAGCGCCAGGGAGTGCAGTTGACCTGCCTGATGCTGGCCGCCGCCCTGCGGCAGGCCATCGTCCAGGAAGAGGCCAAAAAGCGCATCGCCGAGTTGTCGGTGTTGTTCGAAGTGGGCAAGGCGTTAAGCTCCACCGTGGAGCTGGATGAACTCCTGGAGCGTATCGTCAGCACCACCGCCAAGGTCATTACCGCCCGGGGCGCCGCCCTCCACATTATTGATGCCGGCACCGGTGAGACCCAGGTCTCATCCCGTTATGGGCAGATTCCCCCCACCGGCCCGGCCCTGCCCAAAATCCCCCCCAAGCCAGGTTCAGGGGAACCACCTTATTTTGAAGGGGAATCGACGGATCCCGCCGGCCACACCCATTACTGCCTGGCGGTGCCGCTCACCTTCAAGGGACAGTTGACCGGCACCCTGGGGGTGTATGACAAGTTCAACCCCAACGGCGAATATCTCCCCTTCGATCCGGAAAACCGCCAACTGCTCTTCACCATGGCCGGCGTCATTGTCAACGCCATCGAGAATGCCCTCACCTATCAACAGGTGGAAGACCTGGCGGAAAAAAACGAACGTATGGTCCGGAATCTCACCGCCCTGCAAGAGATCGCCCAGGCCATGCTGACGTCGGTGCAGGAGGCCCGGCTCCAGGAGATCATCCTCCAGGGCCTCACCCTGGAGCCCGGCCTGGGGTTTGATCGGGCCGTGGTGTTGATGGTGGATGAAGCGACCCAAACCTTGCGAGGCGCCCAAGGCGCCTGTCACAGCCCCGCCACCCGGAATATCCCCAATCTCCAGGCCCTGCAGGTGCCGCCGCCGGAGATGCTGCCGGTGGCGGATTGGGAAATTCCCCTCCGGGCGGACCAGGGCCCCTTGGCCCTGGCGGTGCTACAGAAGAACGCCTATCATCACCAGGCCGCCAAGGAGCCGGGCTTGCCCCCGGCCCTGGACGGCAAGTACGCGGCCCAGGAATTTTTTGTGGTGCCCCTGGTGGTGAAAGACCGGGCCACCGGGGTGATCCTGGTGGACAACCAGGATTCCGGCCGGCCCCTGGAGTCGGAGCCCCTCCACGTCCTCCAGATGTTTGCCACCCAGGCCGCCCTGGTGTTGGAAAATGCCCATCTCTATTCCACCATCGAAACCAACAACCGGGAATTACTCCTTATCCGGGAGCGGATGCTGGAATCGGACCGTCTGGCCGCCTTGAGCAGCCTGGCCTCGGGCATGGCCCATGAAATCCGCAACCCCCTGGTCTCCATCGGCGGCTTCGCCCGGCGCATCGCCAAATTGGTGGAACCGAATTCGCCCCTCCGGGGCTATGTGGAAGTCATCCAGGAGGAAGTGACCCGGCTGGAAAAGCTCCTCCGGGAAATCCTCGATTTCACCGGGGAAAATCTGTCCTACTACGGCGATCACGAACTGGCCAAGCTCATCGAGGATACCCTGATCCTGGTCCAGCGTGATCTGGATGCCTATAAAATCAAAGTGGTGAAGAGTTTTGCCCAACTGCCCCGGCTCCACTGCGACGACCGGCAGATGAAACAGGTCTTTTACAATCTCTTCCAGAACGCCATCCAGGCCATGGCCCACGGCGGCACCCTGACCATTCGCACCTACCCGGTGGAGAGGCCGGACGGCCTCTATGCCGCCGCGGCGTTTTCCGACACCGGCAGCGGCATTCCCATGGAGGTGCTCCACAATATCTTTAACCCGTTTTTTTCCACCAAGGATTACGGCACCGGCCTGGGGCTGGCCATTGCCCAGCGGATCGTTTCCCGCCACTACGGTCAGATAGAGGTCAACAACGAAATCGGCAAGGGCGTGACCTTTATCGTCACCCTGCCGGTGGCTAAATATTGTCTCGTTAAAGACGTGGGCCTGGGCGCGGTACCCGCCAGCGTGCTCATGGGTCCTAAAGGAGGGCGTCAATGAAGAGGATTCTGGTGGCGGACGATGAAATGAGCATTCGCCTCCTCTACAGCGAAGAACTCAAAGAGGAAGGTTACGAAGTCTATCAGGCCGCCAATGGGCGGGAAGCCCTGGAAATCGTCGACAAAATTCCCCTGGATCTGGTCATTCTGGACATAAAAATGCCGGAAATGGACGGCATCGAGGCCTTGAGACAGATTAAGGAAAAGCAGCCGGATTTGCCTGTGGTCCTGAGTACCGCCTATGGCGAGTACAAGCAGGATTTTGCCACCTGGGCCTCAGACGAATACTTAGTTAAATCCTCGGACCTGGAAGATCTCAAGGCCGTGGTGAAACGCTATCTGAAAGAGTGACCGTACCTGGAGGCTTCCATGGCTAAATTCAAATTGGTGATTCTGGTCCTGGTGGCGGTGGTGCTGGTAGTCTTTGCCGTAGAAAACTCCCAGCCGGCGCCGGTGATCAAGCTCTTCAAACATACCTTCGGCGAACTGCCCACGTACCTGGTGGCTTATATCAGCCTGGCCGTGGGCCTGGTGCTCGGTTGGTTCGCCCATGCCTTGAGACTGCGGCGCAAGAACCGGGAGGTCCAGGCGGCCCAGGAGGCCGCGTCAACCCAGCAGCAGGAATCCGAGTAAGGTCGCGGCCGCCGCCAGACCCAGGCAGAAGATCAGGACCAGCAGGGCCTGCAGTGACAGGAAGATGCCCAGGGCCCCCAGAGAGCCCCAGGCGGACATGCCGTAAACCTGCTTCACGCCGTAATACATCAGGGCCAGGACCCAGATTCCGGCCACCAGCATGCCGAATACCGGGATGAACCCCAGGGCCAGGCCGCCCTGGGCATAACAGAAAATCCGCCAGGCCGGCGTGAAATCCCGGTCGGCGCCCACCAGGTTCATACTCCCCCACCAACAGAGCCCGCCTACTCCGAGATTGACCAGCACCAGGATCGGTACGCCGGCCATCATGGCCACCAACAGGGCTTGATTCAGGCCTGACCATGCCGTCAGCCCCGCGGCCTCTTCCAGGTTGCCGCCCGCCGGCGCCAGGATCAGGAACTGCCAGAAGAGGGCGCACAGCAGCCCGGCGCTGGACACGATGAGCGCAAAGGCCAGGGGCTCGGCCCAACCTTCCCGGCCCAGGTTCTGGAAAAACTCCTCCGGGTGCAACAGGAGGTCCCGGAGGGTCCGGCCCAATCCAGCCAGCAAGGACAACTCCGGGTCTTCCCAAGGCACCCGGCGCCGCTGGTCCGGTTCGGGAACCGCCGCCGCCCCCCAGCCTTCTTCCAGCTCCATCATGGCCGTTTCCTGTCGATCCGGTCTTTCACGTCCTTGGGGTTAAGCAACCCGAACCAGAACATCTCGGGACCCCCCGATTTATCCACGAAAGCCAGATTGCCCACCTGGAGCAGCGTCTGAGTCAAACCCCGGAGCGCCGTGACCTCCCCCAGATGCTCCCAGGCGATCTCCTGCCGTTGCGGGGTAGGCCAGCGCTTGATTTTAGCCACTCCCCGGGCCGTGACCTGATACTCCTGGCCGTATTTCTGATAAAGCCAGGCGGCCACGATGATCAGCCCCAGGATATTCCCCAGCCACACGGGCAGGCCCACCTCGGGATTGAGCCGCGGCCCTAAGAAAACCAGGGCCAGGGCCACGTAATAGACAAAAAAGGCCCGGCCCGCGGGTTTGAACACCAGGTCGCCGGACGCCGGCCTGTCGTTTTCAGCCATGGTTATCCCTCCAGAACGTCTATGAATACTCTTTCATGCTTCATTGAGACTGGTAATGAACGCTAAAAAGGTGGCCGGGGCAACAATCTTGATTCCCTTATAATGCTCCAACTCAGTAAGATGCCGGTCCCCTGAAATGATAAAATCGGCCTGGCCTTCTACAGCACATTCGAGAATCCGGTTGTCCGGATCATCACCAATAACGCAAATTCGACTCTGGGGATTGACTGATGCGGAAAAGATCTTTAGCCAAACCCCAGCCGCTTCACCTTCGGCGACGGTCCAGAAAAACTTTTCGACCAGGATACGCTTAGTTTCACTGATTATATGTCTTGAGGTAAAGTTGGCTATCTCCCCCGAAGCCACCATCATCAAAATTCTGGCGGGATTGCTCGCTGGAAAGTTCAAACCGGAAACGATGACGTTGGTATCCAGCACGACCTTAAGCATCGGCTGGTTCGGATCGATACTCGTCAATGAAGCGCTGGACGTCTTCCTCCTTTAAGCCAAACTCCCTGGCTTTTTCCATGCCGTAAAGTTGCAAACGTCGGAGTTCCTTTTCGGCAATATAGCGCCGGAGCGCCTCCCGAAAGAGTTGACTCCTGGTGCGGTTCTCGTCCTTAGCGATCTTCTCGGCCTCCTCTAGAGTTTCCTGGATCTCCTGGGGGTCCGCTCCCGCCATTTTCTCCCAGACCTTTTGCAGGGTCTGCAAAGCCGAGCCTTGGTCTTCTTGCAGCTGCTGGAAGCTTTCCATGTCCACCAGGACTGCCAGAGGTTTGCCGGCCCGTTCAATGATGTATGAGTCTCCCCGGATTGAGACTTCATTTAACAATTGGCCTAAATTCTGCCGGGCCTTCATCGCGGAAATCTTTTTCAGCATGGCCATCGCCTTCTCTATTAATTATTATGAATTATATAACTAGTATAGTTGATAGGGTAAAGCTGTCAAGTCCGGATTAAGGGCTTCTCAAAATATCATGGCTGCCCAGCCGTCTGAGAATGCAGACTTCACCGGCCATCTGGAAGGTGAAGCGGTATCCCTTGGTGATCCTGCCCTCCCAAATCTCTCGAGGGTCTTGCATCTTTTTGATATTCAGGGACGGGTGCCGCGGGTTGTCCACAAAAAGCTTCAATTTCTCGTCAACCGTCTTTTGCAGTTGGGCCGGCAGCGCCTGATAATCCCTTATGAAACTGTGGGTCAAAGAGAGCTTCATAACGGCTGGTTTTTTAAAGCTTTTAAGGCGTCCTGAGCATCCTCGAACGGACCTGCAACCTTACCCTCATCAATGTCCTTGTCGGCTTCCGCCTCCTTTTCCTGCCACTCTTTCGTGAAAAAATAGGCCTGGTCCGGGTGCACCACTTTGACCGGCCGGATCACCAGGGTATCGTCCTTGATATCCACCTCCACGTAATCCCCCACGACGAGCCGCATCAGCCGCCTGAGGCTTTGGGGGATGGTAATTTGATAGTTCCTTTTCACTTTTACCAGTTCCATCTCAGACTCCTTAACTCGCTCCGGGGCCGGTCCTTTCGCCCTCGTTATCAATTTATAAAATTATAAATAGCAAATATCATAATTTATAAAAATTATAACCTCCCCGCATAAAATTTGTCAAACCAACCAAAGCGGCCCCATAATCTATTTAAACTAGGGGAAAACTATAAAAACCACCGAAAATGCCGCCTGCCCCCCAGGCTTGCCAGGCTTCCGGTCAACCGCTTCAATACACCACCCGAAAATCCGTCATATCCCCCAGGGACGCCTGCCACTCCACCTCCACATGGTCCACGTAAGCATACGGCGGCCCTTGGCGGCACCAGGCCAGCATGTTTTCCACCACCCGTTTGTCGCCTTCGAACAGGGCTTGCACCCGGCCGTCCGGGAGATTCCGGACCCAGCCGGTGAGCCCCCGGGCCCGGGCCTCGTCCCGGGTGGAGGCCCGGAAAAACACCCCCTGGACCCGTCCCTCGATCAATACCTGAACCCGCGCCTGGTCCGCCATCATGTGCTCCTCTTCAGTAATTCCTCGAACTTCGCCTCATCCAGAATTTCCACCCCCAGTTCCCGGGCCTTGGCCAGTTTGCTCCCCGGGTCGGCCCCCGCCACCACGTAATCGGTCTTGGCGGAGACCGACGAACTCACCTTGCCGCCCCGGGCCGTTACCTGGGACTTGGCCTCCTCCCGGGAGAAGCGCTCCAGCCCGCCGGTGAACACGAAGGTCTTCCCCGCCAGGGGAGCGGCGGCTGGGGGCTCCGGCGGCAAGCCCCGCACCTTTTTATCCAGGAGTTTCTGGATAAGGGCCTGGTTACGCTCGCTCTGAAAAAATTCCCGGATGCTGGCCGCCATCTGCTCCCCCACCCCCTCCACGTGCAGCAGTTCCTCCTGGTCGGCGGCCATGAGGGCCTCCAGGCTCTGGAAGTGCCGGGCCAAAAGCTGGGCCGTGGCCTCGCCCACGTAGCGGATGCCCAGGGCATTGATCAGCCGCCACAGGGGCACCTTTTTGCTGGCCTCAATGGCCTGGATGAGGTTTTGGGCCGATTTCTCCGCAA
>CAYNMI010000073.1:0-10006 GCA_964398095.1 uncultured Desulfobacca sp. | reverse complement strand
GACGCGTAAATGCCCCGGCGGTTGGTGATTACCGGCAGGTGGCGCACGTTATCGGCCTGGAAGAACCCCTGGGGGCCGGGAAAGAGGCGGAGCACCTCGGCCAGGGCGTCGTTGCCGGCCGCGGGCCCATAGACCTCGTCCAGGACCGCCAGGTCGCAGGCGAGACCCTCCTCCCCGTGCATCACCGGGTCAAAAAAGGTGAGGCGGGGGCGGTCGTCCAGGAGGCTGAGGGCCGGCAACTCGGGCAGCTTGAACACGATGAGCCCGTCATTCTGGGCCTCCTCCATGGCGGCCTCCATATCCGGCCCCCCCACCTTGGCGTCCCGGATGAAGAGAAAGACCTGGCAGTTCTCCCGGGAAAGCAAGCCCCGGGCCGCGTCCAGGGTCCGGCGCAGGGCCAGGGGATGGCTGTCCCCGCCCAGGCAGGCCACCCGGACCCGGCCGGCCTTCGGGTCCAGGAGGGCCGCAGCCTCGTCCGGGGCGGCCAAAATCTCCTCCAGCCGCGTCAGGGTGAGGACCCGGGGATGGGACGGGGCGCCCGCCGCGGCCGCACCCGGCTCCAGGCGCAATTCCGGCGCCAGGATGATGGCCCCCACCTTTTCCTCCAGGACTTCCTCGGGGGTCTGGAGACGCAGCCGGAAATTACCCGCGTAGCCCTCCGCCCCCACTACTTGCACCTGGGGCATGAGGCGAATCCCGGCATGGGATTGGGCCCGGCTGAGCACATCCTGCAACTCCCCCTCCGGCGGCTGTCGCCGCGGCGCCCCGGGGACCAGGGGTTTAAGCGCCGGCCCGGGATAGGCCAGCATGACCGGATAGCCCAAGTCCGCCAGGTCCACCGCCGCCTTGAGGGCCGTAAGGGAATCGCCCCACACCAGGACCTGGGTGGTCACCGGCAGTTCCTGGGTGGTGATGGGTGCGGCCCGGGTAATCAGGGAGGCGCTCAGCCGGATAAGCTGATGCGCCTTGAGGCTGCACGCCGCCGGGTCCGGGGAGCCCAGGGCCTCCTGGAGGTCCACCAGCGTCAGGAGCTCGGGATTGACCCCGAGGCTGGCGGTGAGCACCTGGATAATCTGGCGGGCCCGGTGCCGGGGGTCCAGGGCGGCCAGGAGCACCGTGCGGGGCCGGTCGCCGTGCAGGAAGGCCCGCAGCCGGCGTTCCAGTTCCTCGTGGGGCAGGGCAGGGTCCAGAGCCAGAATCCGGCTGTTGGGCAGGCCCGCGGCCCAGAGCCCCAGTTTATGGAAGTCCAGCCCCCCGGCGGAGAGTTCGGGGCCGTGGGCCAGGATGATGTCCAGCTCGCGTGCGATGGTCATGGTTCTTTCACGTATTGACTTACCTGGCGGGCCGCGGCCGTGGCCTGGGCGATACACCCGGCGATGTCCCGGGGGCCTTCCGCGGTGCCGGCCAGGAAGAGGCCCGCTTGAGAGGTTTGGGTGCGATGCCGGGGGTCGGCGGCCTGGAAAAACCCGTCCGGGCTCAACTCCGTGTGGAGCAGGGCCGCCAAGGCGGCGTTGTCTTCGCCGGGGGCGATGCCCACGGCCAACACCACCAGGTCAAAGGTCTCCAAGGCCGGCCGGCCGGTCTCTTCCTCCAGGTAGCGCAGGTGGAGGGCGTTATCGTCGCCGGCTCTCAGGTCACCGGGCAGGGCCCGTACCACTTTGAGCTCCCGGCGGGCCTCGGTCTGGAACAGCAGCGACTGGCGGCCGGTTTCCTGGAGGTCCATGTAGAAGCTGGTGACCTCAGCTTCGGGCCGGCGGTGCTTCAAGAGCCGGGCCAGCCTCAAGGTATAGGCGCAGCACACCTGGGAGCAATACGGATGGGCCTTATCCCGGCTGCCCACGCACTGGATGAAGGCAATCCGCCGGGGGGGCGCCTGGCCGGGGCCGGTAAGCCCGCCGTTCCGCAGCATCTCTTCCAGCTCATAGCCGGTGACCAGGTGGGGCAGGTGGCCGTAGCCGTAATGAGGCCGGGCCTTGGGGTCGGAGGGGCGGTAACCCGTGGCCACGACCACGGCCTTGGCCGTCAGCTCGATGTGCCTCGCCGGCCGGGTCAGATCGATGGCCCTGGCCGTGGGCGGGCAGATATGCTGGCAGATTCGGCAGGAGCCGTCCTGAAAATAGAGACAGGCCAGGGGATTCACCGCAAACCGGGGGTGATTCTGGGTGACCGCGCTGGCCAGGATGGCCCCCTGGGCCACGGCGGGGCATTCGTCGTAACAGAGGCCGCAGTCCACGCAGCGGGCCGGGTTGATCACCTCGGGCTGTTGCTCCAGAACCAGGTGATAGGCCCCATTCTCCCGGGTGCAGCCGATGAGTTCGGTATGGGGCAGCAGGGTGATCCGGGACTCCTGGAAGAGGGCCTTGAGACGTTCGTCCACCAGGCAGGCGCCGCACTTCTGGCAGGCGTCCGTGGCCTTGCAGCAGAAATGGGCCGCCCGGCCCCCGAAGAACGGGGTCTTTTCCACCAGCGCGACTTCCTGCCCCAGGCGGGCCAGTTCCAGGGCGGCGCTGATCCCGGCGATGCCGCCGCCTAAAATTACGGCGCTATATTTCTTTTGATTATCCATAGTTACATTTAATTCCCGGATTTTCTGGGTTCTGGCTTTTAGCTCTTAGGGGGTTTTCCCAGAACCCAAAACCCAGAACCCAAAACCCCTCTTTATAATCCCGCGGCCTCCAGAATCTGAGTGAACAGGTCCGGGCGGCCCTTGGCCTTGAGATAGACGCCGTCCGCCAGATTTTCCTGCTTGATCTGCTTGACCAGGCGGGCGGCGGTTTCCACCCCCCGGGCCATGATGGCCTCCGGCTCCTTTCCGGCCAACTCACTTACCAGGTCCGGGGGCAGGGAATAGACCTTGCGCCACTGGCCGGCCGAGGCGTTAGCGATTTCATCGGCCCCCAAAACCTTGACACTCACCAGCAGCTTGCCCGGGTTTTCCGGGAGCTGTTCCCGGAACCGCCGCAGTTTGTCCAGGTCGAAAACCGCGGGGGTGACGAAGAACTGAGCCCCCGCAGCCAGTTTCTTTTCGAACTTGAGGAGCTGGGGTCCCAGGGGGTCGGCCTCGGGGATGACCACCGCGCCCAGGAAGAAGGCGGGGCTACCCTTTAGCGGCAGGCCGGCGCTGTCGTGGCCGTCGGCCAGGCCCCGGGCGATTTGCAGCAGTTGCACCGAGTCGGCGTCATACACCGGCTTGGCCTGGGGATGGTCCCCCAGGGTGACGTAATCGCCGCTCACCAGCAGGATATTTTCCAGGCCCAGGGCCGCGGCCCCCAGCAGGTCGCTCTCCAGGGCCAGGCGGTTGCGGTCCCGGCAGGTGAGGTGGACCAGGGCTTCGCCGCCGGCCTCCTGAACCAGACGGGCCGCGGCTATGGCCGCCAGGCGCATCTTGGCGTGTTCGTTGTCCGGCACGCTGAAGGCCGTCACCCGGCCGGCCAGGGCCGTCACCGGGGCCAGCATATCCTCCACGCCGGTGCCTTTGGGGGGTTTCAGTTCCACCACCACCGGAAAGCCGCCCGCTGCCAGAGTCTCCCGGAGTTTACTCATTGATGCCGTATCTCCTCTTGTAGGCCGGGTGGATCACCGTTCCCGGGGTAGTGCAACGGTCATGGGGATGGAGCGGCAGAATCTCCTTCATATTATCCAGACGCCCTTCCAGCTCCAGGCGGTGGTAGATCTGGCTCCAGGCGCACTCCTTGGCGGGGTCCACCTCGCAATGGCCGTTGAGGGTGCCGCCGCAGGGGCCGTTGAGGAGGCCCTTGGGACACATGGTCACCGGGCATATCCCGCCGGTGATCCCCAGGTAGCAGTTGTGGCAGGCCCGGCAGCGCTCGGTGTAGTAGCCCGCCTCGTTGTTCACCCCTATGAAGGTGGTGTTCACCCCGGGGAAGATGGGCTGCAGGGAGCACAACTGCTTGAGGAACTGCACCCCGGCGCCGCAGGCCATGGACACGATGGCCTCGTAGTCCGCGGTGAAATCACACAGAGGCCGTAAAAATTCCATATCGCACTGGCGCTCCACGGTGATTTCGCCGATTTCCAGGCGCTTGTCTTCCAGCCCCAGGGCCAGTTTCAGTTGGGAGGCCAGGAGCCCCACTTCTTTTTCACCCCCCGCCAGGCACACGGCCACGCAGGTGCCGCAGCCCACGATGAGGATCTTCTTGTAGGGGGCCACCATGGCCTTGATTTCTGCAAATGGTTTCCGTTCGGCAATGATCATGGCTGCACCATATTCTCCAGTTGTTCCAGAACTTCGGGATGGAGATGTTTGCCCCGGCGCAGGGGGCTGGGCCCCAGGGCCTCCACCCGTTGAGTCATTTCCTTGACCGCGGCCACCCATTTGGGGGCATCGGACGCGGCCACCTCAAACATCTCCAGGCGCCCCCCCAACCCGATTTCTTCCAACAATTGTTTGGCGTATTCCACCCGCTCCCGAGCCCGGAGATTGCCTTCCAAAAAATGGCAACTGCCGGCCTCGCAGCCGCTCACCATGACCGCGTCGGCCCCGGCTTCGAAGGCCTTGAGGATGTGGATGATGTCGATGCGGCCGGTGCACAGGTACTTGACGATGCGCACCGTGGCCGGGTACTGCATCCGGGCCGAGCCCGCCATATCCGCGGCGGTGTAGGTGCAGTAGGTGCAGATCAGGGCCAGGATTTTAGGTGTGAAGTTTATTACGGGTTTCTCGTTGGTCATGAGGCTTCTCTCGTCTTGCGAACTTTCGGTAAGTTTAGCGTGAAAAACCAAATCCCCCTAAATCCCCCTTTGCTAAAGGGGGACTTTAAACCCCCCTTTGAAAAAGGGGGCAGGGGGGATTTTTCATCCCCGGGGGTGAGACACTTGTGGTTCATGAGTGTTTACCGTGAAAGTCCCATCGTAGGGGCGACCCGGCGGGTCGCCCCTGCCAGTCAATTCCTCACGATGCGGCCTGATCCTCCGGCACCTCCTCCAGGTCGATGGCGGAAATCTTGGCGACGAATTGCTTATCCCGCTGGTGCATTACCTCGATGGCCTTCCGGGGACAGGCGCTGGCGCAGTTGCCGCAGCCCTGGCAGGCCGCCGGGTCGATGGCCACCACCCCCTCATACTGGTCCACCCGGGGCACCCCGTAGGGACAGGTGCGCACGCAGGTGAGGCAGGCCACGCATTTTTTCGGGTTGACGCAGGCCACCGCGCCGCCCACGTACATCTCTTCCAGGGCCAACACCCCCAAGGCCCGGGCCGCCGCCCCCTGGGCCTGTGCGAGGCTCTCCTCGATGTACTTGGGGCCGTGGGCCAGGCCGCAGAGAAAGATGCCGCTGGAGGCGAAATCCAGCGGCCGCAGCTTCAGATGGGCCTCCATGAAAAAGCCGTCGGCGTCGGCGGGAAGCTTGAACAGTTGGGCGATCTCCCGGGAGGCCGGATGCGGCCGGATGGCCGCGGACAGGGCCAGGTAGTCCGCCTGCAAGCGGATGGGAGCCTTGAGGTTCTGGTCGAAGACCACGATTTTCAGGCCGTCACCGTCCCCGGTCACTTCGGGGGGGCGCTCCGGCTCAAAGCGGATGAACTGCACCCCCAGGTCCCGGGCCCGCTTGTAGTAAAGCTCCTTGAGGCCGTAAGTGCGGATGTCCCGGTAGAGGACGAAGACTTTGGCCTGGGGCCGGAGCTCCTTGATTTTTAAGGCGTTTTTGACGGCCTCGCCGCAGCAGATCCGGCTGCAATACGGGTGCTCAGGCGACCGCGAGCCCACGCACTGGATCATGGCCACGGTGGGAGCCTCGCCCAGTTCCTCGGCGCGGTCCGCCAACAGGTTCTCCATCTCCACCTGGGTCAGCACCCGGGGGTGGTCCCCGTAGAGATACTCGGTGGGGCGATACTCCATGGCCCCGGTGGCGATCACCGCGGCGCCGTAGAAAATCTCCCACTGCTCGTTGGGGGACTCCAGCTTGCTGCGGAAATTGCCCACGTGCCCGGAGACGCTGAGAATCTTGGCGTTGGGCCACCAGCGGATGTTGGGGTGGTTCTCCACCCGGCGCACCAGGTTATCCATGAACGGTTTGATGGCATGGCCTTCCAGGGTGTAGCGCATCTTGTGGGCCACACTGCCGCCGAAGCGCTCCTGGATATCCGGCAGGTAGACCCGGTAGCCGGCGTCGGCGATGGTCAGGGCCGCCATCAGGCCCGCCAGGCCGCCGCCCAACACCAGGGCCCGCTGCTTCACCGGCACCGGCAGCTCGTGCAGGGCCTCCAGCACCGCGGCCCGGCCCACCGCCATCTTGATCAATTCCCGGGCCTTGGCGGTGGCCGCCTCCGGGTCGCCCTGGTGCACCCAGGAATCCTGGTCCCGGATGTTGGCCATCTCGAACAGGTACTTGTTGAGGCCGGCCTTGCGCAGGTTGTCCTGGAACAGGGGCTCGTGGGTCCGGGGGCTGCACGAGGCCACCACCACCCGGTTCAGGCGGTTCTCTTCGATCACCTGGCGCATGGCCTCCAGGCTGTCGGTGGCGCAGGTAAAGGTGTAGTGGTCGGCGTAGACCACCCCGGGCAGGGTGCGGGCATACTCGCTCACCCGGGCCACGTCCACCACCCCGGCGATGTTGATGCCGCAGTGGCACACGAACACCCCGATGCGGGGCTCCTCCTGGGTGACGTCCCGTTCCCCGGGGTATTCGGCCTTGGACAGCAGGGTGCCCCGGACCTCGGAGAGCAGGGTGGCCGCCGCCCCCGCCGCGGCCGAGGCCTGGCCCACGGTTTCGGGGATGTCCTTGGGGGACTGGTAGACCCCGCAGGTATAGATGCCCGCCCGGCTCGTCTCCACCATCTTGAAGGGTGGGCTCTCTACAAAACCCCACTTGTCGGTGTCGATGCCGCAAACCGCAGCCATTTTCTGAGCCGCGGGGTGGGGGGTCAGGCCCACGGAGAGGACCACCAGGTCGAATTCTTCCATCTGGATGACCCCGTCCTCGTCCACGAAATTGAGTTCCAGGTTGTGGGTGCGGGGGTCTTCCGTCACCCGGGAGATCATGGAACGGATGAGGCGCACCCCGTGGACGTCCCGGGCCCGCTCATAGTAGCGGTCGAAGCCCTTGCCCTGGGCCCGGAAGTCGATGAAGAAGATGGTGGGCTCCACTCTATGGTCGTGCTCCTTGGCGATGATGGACTGCTTGGCCGCGTACATGCAGCAGACGTAGGAGCAGTATTCCCGGCCGATGGAGGCGTCCCGGGAGCCCACGCACTGGATCCAGGCGATTTTTTTGGGGTCGGCGCCGTCGCTGGGGCGTTTGACGTGGCCGGCGCAGGGCCCGGTGGCCGACAGCAGGCGCTCGAATTGCAGGGAGGTGATGACGTTGGGATAGCGGCCGTAGCCGTACTCGGGCTTCAACTTGGCGTCAAAAGTTTGAAAGCCCGGGGCCAGGATAACCGCGCCCACCTCCAGGGTCTGGGTCCGGGGCTGCTGCTCGTGGGCGATGGCCCCGGCCTTGCAGGCCTCGACGCATTGCAGGCACTCGGAGCAGGCCCCGCAGTTGACGCAGCGCCCCGCCTCGGCCTGGGCCTGGGCCTCGGTGAAGCCCAGGTTGATCTCCTTGAAACCCTGGGTCCACTCCGCCGGGTCCAACTCCGGCATCCGGGCCCGCTCTTTCCGGGGCTCGTTGGCGGGGATGGGATTCCAGTTGCCGTCCGGGACGGGCCGGAGCGGCGTCTCCCGGCCGGCCCTGAGGTCCTGGCCGTTCAGATACCGGTCAATGGAGATGGCGGCTTCCCGCCCTGCGGCCACCGCGCCGATGGCGATCCAGGGGCCGGTGACCACGTCGCCGCCGGCAAAGACGCCTTCCCGGCTGGTGGCCAGGGTGTCCGGGTCCGTCGCGATGAGGCCCCGGGGGGTGAGGTCGATGCCGTCGGCCTCGGTGATAAACGAGAGATTGGCCTTCTGGCCGATGGCCAGGATGACCACGTCGGCCTCCCGGGTGCTGAGGCGGTCTTCAAAATACGCGGGCGCAAATCGGCCCGCCTCGTCGAAGACCCGGTCCACCGCCTTCAACTCCAGGCCGGTGACCTGGCCGTTCCGGGAGAGGATCTGCTTGACCCCCAGGCGGTGGATGATCTCAATGCCTTCGGCCTGGGCCTCCGCCACTTCCCAGGGGGAGGCGGGCAGCTCTTCGGGGGACTCCAGGGCAATAAGGGTCACCTGGGCGGCGCCTTTACGCCTGGCCACCCGGGCCACGTCCATGGCCACGTTGCCGCCGCCGATGACCGCCACCCGTTTTCCCCCGGTGGGAGAGTCGCCCCCGGAGTTCACGTCTTTCAGATACTCCACCCCCCACAAGACCCCGGCGGCGTCGGCCCCGGGCACCGGCAGGCGGATGGACTCCTGGGTCCCTACCCCCAGAAAGACCGCGGCGAAACCGTCCCGGGTGAGGAGATCGTTGAGGGTGGTTCCGGCGCCGATGGGGGAGTTGTAGCGGATTTCCACCCCCAGGCGTTTCAGGTAATCCACTTCCCGCCTCAAGACTTCCCGGGGCAGGCGATACTCCGGGATGCCGTAGCGCAGCCAGCCACCGGCCTCGGGCGCGGCCTCGAAGATCACCGCGCGGTAGCCCTTGAGGGCCAGATGGTAGGCGCAGCTCAACCCCGCGGGCCCGGCCCCGACGATGGCCACGGCCTGATTCTTCTGGGGCGCGTCCGGCACCGGCAGGGAGTCCCAGTCGGCCTGGTCCGCCGCGAAGCGCTTCAGGGAGCAGATGGCCACGGGATCGTCCACCTCCCGGCGGCGGCAGTCGCGCTCGCAGGGATGGGGGCAGATGCGGCCGATGGTCCCGGGCAGGGGCAGGCGGTCCATGATGAGCTTCAGCGACTCATTATATTTCCCGGCCTTGATGAGCTGGACGTAGCCCTGGGCGCTCAGGTTGGCGGGGCAGGCCCGGACGCAGGGAGCCCGGTCGAACTTCTTGATGGCGAAGGTGGAGGGCACGGCCTGGGGAAAATGCCGGTACGCGGCCCGGCGCTGCCCCAACCCTTCATCAAAAGTAGACGGCAGCGACACCGGGCAGGCCTCGGCGCAGGCGCCGCAGGCGTTGCACTTGGTTGCGTCGATGTAGCGGGGCTCCCGCTGCAGGGTCACGGTAAAATGACCCGCCTCGCCCTCCAGCCGCTCAATTTCGGCCTGGGTGAGGATCTCGATGTCCGGATGCCGGGCCACCTCGATGAGCTTGGGGGAAATCAGGCAGGTGGAACAGTCGTTGGTGGGGAAGGTCTTGTCCAACTGGGCCATGACCCCGCCGATGGAGATGTTCCGTTCCACCAGATAAACCTTGTAGCCCGCGGTGGCGGCATCCAGGCTGGCCTGCATCCCGGCAATCCCGCCGCCGACCACCATTACAGCACCGACTTTATTTTCAGAGGGAGAAGGGTTTGTCATGATCTCGTCTTTAAGCATGAGGTTTTAGGTTTTAGGTTTTGGGTCAAAAACAAAGTCACTTTTTCTTTAGAGAGGTTAATAGTCCATGCAACAGCCGGCCAACCTCAGCTATGATTTCCATAACTGGCTCGGTCTCGGCTGCATTTAAATAGCCAAGGTTTCGGGCTATGGTAATCTGTGTTTCAACTTCAGCCAAAGAACCCCGGGAATGATGGAGAAACTGTTGGAATTCCCCTTTCGAAGATTTGCCGCGGCCTTCAGCAATATTGCTGGGGATTGACACGGCTGCCCGCCTGATTTGGCTCGTGAGACCAAAAACCTCATCTTTAGGAAATTTTTGGCTCAATCGATAGATTTCGGTGACCAGATCCATACCTTTTTGCCAGACCACCAAATCTCGGAACGAGTGAATCGGTTTGGTCATTCTTCTCTGCCTCACTTAGTAAAACTTCTCAGTAACCCGGAAAATGATGGCGATCCAATCCAGTTACCAGAACCAACAACCCAAAACCTAAAACCTAAAACCTATCTTCTCCAGCAGCGGCACCGGGTCCACCAGATGCCCCGCCAGCCACTGCTTCACGTCCGGGTGCCCCAGGGCCAGGCCGATGAGTT
>CAYNMI010000072.1:0-10055 GCA_964398095.1 uncultured Desulfobacca sp. | reverse complement strand
ATAACGACAGATCACGGTATGCGGGGCCGCCGCCAATTTGGCCAACCGCGCCCGGCTGGCTGAGGTCCCCAAAAGATTAAACCTGGCATCCTTTAAGGATGATAATTTTAGGAAGGTAACGGTAAAATTATCTTTGGGATAAAGCAAAATCAAGTGGGCGGGAAGCGCGTTACGATAGACCAATACCCGGTATTTATTTTGGTACCCTTGCGACTCATTGCGAGGCCGATACAGACAATCAGGAAAATCCACCAGAATCAGCCGAGTGCCGGGGGGCATCTTGGGGAAGTAAGTGGTGATTTTTCGGATCCCGGCATCATAGATTTGCGAGGCCATCAGGTAGGAACTTATGGTTTGACGGAAGGCAGAGAGGTCCAGATACAGATACCCGATAATGATCAGGGAAACGACCAGCCAGGTAACGTTGCGGGCAAAAAGGCGCAGCCTCACAGACCCCAGCAAGTCAGCCAGGATCAGGGCGGCAAATACTCCCGGAAAATAGAGATAGCGAGAATGGAAATGGGACCCAAGGGTATGGGGCAAGCAGGCCGCCACCCAGAGAAGGAGCAGCGTGATAAAGCGTTTTCTGTCCGTCCCTTCCTTAACGCGCAGGGCCCAGAACAAAATAAGCGCCAGCAACAGGATCAAGATTCCCACGGTCAAAGGGATGCCTTTGACTTCAAGCCAGAGATGGTCCTGGAGCCCATGGAAAAAGGTGCTCAGGATAGTTCGGAAAAAGGTGAGAAATTTTTTAATGAGGGGGAGATTTTCGGCATAGGGTTTGATTCCTAAGAAATACCGGATCAGCAAATAGATTCCGGCGATGCCAAAGGTCCAGAGGTGCAGCCGCCCGCGGGAAAATATGGCGGCCTTCTCCTTTCCGAACCTCTGCCAGGGCCGATAATAAGTATCCAGAATGAGGCCCAGCAGGGGCAAAATGAGGCCGGTGGATTCAATGGTGAGTCCCATGGTCACCATCAGGAGGCAGCCCCAGCCCCAAACCGAGGCCCCGCTCTGGCGCAGGCGGGACAGAAAGATCAGCGCGGCCAATCCGCAACTGGTGGCCAGGACTTTGGGAATGGCGCTGAGCCAGAAATAGGCCTCGAAGGCGGCGGAGTTGAAAAGGGCCAGCAGCCCGGCCAGGCAGCATTGCCAGAACTCAAACCTCAACCGGCGGGCCAGAAGGTATACCAGCCAGGCATTGAGGATGATTAGAGACAGGTGCACAACCTGATACGGCAGGGGAGCCAGATGGAAGGCTTTATAGAGGCCGGCGTAAATTGCCAGGGCCGGCACATAAAAGTTCCAATGGTAGGCGGCGAAATTGAACCAATTACCCTGACATTCATGCAGGTCCCCGGCAAAATCGCCCAAAAAGCCGATCCTGCAGGCGGGGTGGAAAACCAGGATTCCCAGAAGCAGGTAGAAACCCAAAACTAATAATGACTTCCAAGAATTATGCATGAAAACCGCCAAGCTTCCGGATCACTTCCCGGTCTCCGGCTCAGTTGCGGCCCAGGGCCTGTTGGGCCTTGGGGACCGTGTCTTCCGGCTTGACCCCGTACCAGGCCGCTACGATCTTTCCCGCCACATCGATCAAGAATGACGAACGGATGATCCCCAGGGATTTTTTGCCGTATCGGGTCTTTTCGCCCCAGGCGCCGTAGGCCTCGGCCACCCGGTGGTCCGGGTCCGCCAGGAGGGGAAAGGAAAGATTGTACTTGGCGTCGAACTTCTGCTGTTTGGCCGGCTGATCGGGGCTGATGCCCACCACCGCCAGGCCCAGGTCCCGCAAGGCCTCCCGGGCGTCCCGAATGGAGCAGGCCTGCCGGGTGCACCCCGGAGTGTCGGCCTTGGGATAAAAGTAGACCAGGAGTTTTTGCCCGCGAAAATCCGCCAGTTTCACCAGGTGGTCGTGCTGGTCGGGTAGCTGGAAATCGGGGGCGGCGTCATTGGCACTGAGTTTGGGCATACGATGATCTCCTTTGCTGTGATTGACGGTGGGCCTAGGCTTCCCGTCGGGATGACCCGACGGTTCTGCCCGGCCGCGGGGTCTTGCGCTTATATTCCCTGATTCGACCCCGGTCTGGCAAGGGCGTCTGCCCCCTGAAATAGATATATGTTATAATTTTTTAACTTTCAGCCCAAGGAAAGGCGTCCAGGCTCGGCCAGCGTTGGCCATGGCTCCGCCGACTGCGGCCGGCTTACGACCTCCTGCGGGAGTATCACCGGGGCAATTTGGTCTGCCCCGGACCTGCCGGTAACCCCGGCGCTTTGAAATTCAAAGTCTTAGGAGAGTAATCGATGCAACCAAAGATCGGATTCATGGGTTTGGGTATCATGGGGACCCCCATGGCCGCCAACCTGCTGAAGGCCGGCTTCCCCGTCATGGTTTATAACCGCAGCCCGGAGAAGGCCCAGCCCCTGGTGCAGCTCGGGGCCGGGGTGGCCTCCAGCCCCAAGGCTTTGGCCAAGGCCACGGACGTCGTCATCGCCATGGTCACCGGGCCCGAAGCCCTGGGCGGCCTCCTCTGGGGGCCGGACGGGGCCGGCGGGGCCTTTAACCATAACAAGGCCTTCATCAATATGAGCTCGGTGGCCCCCGGCTACACCCGGGACCTGGCCCGGGAGCTGGAACCCACCGGGGTCACCTTTATCGACGCCCCGGTGTCCGGCACCAAGAAGCCGGCGGAGGACGGCACCCTCCTCATCCTGGCCGGCGGCCCCCAGGACAAGGTGCAGGAACTGGAGCCGGTGCTGCTGGCCATGGGCAAAAAGGTGATCTACTGCGGCGCCGCGGGCCAGGGCTCCATGATGAAGATGTTCATCAATCTGCTGTTGGGGCTGATGATGGAAGGTTTCGCCGAGGTCCTGAACTTCGGCAAGCTGGGCGGGCTCCCCCTGGAGGCCATGCTGGACACGGTCTTCTCCGGCCCCTTGAACTGCGCCATGTTTCAGATGAAGGCCGCCAATCTCCAAAATAATACCTATCCCACGGCCTTCCCCCTGAAGCACATGACCAAGGACGCCAAATTCGTCGTGGACACGGCCTTTGAACTGGGGGCGCCGGTGCCCGTGGCCCACACCATCCTCCACCTCTTCCGCATCGGGGTGGCCCAAGGCTGGGGCGACGAAGACCTCAGCGCCATCGCCAAAGTGCTGGAGTATTTGAATCCGAAGTGATGAATTTGGGGGAGGGGCAGGATCATCTTGCCCCTCCCTCGGACAACCCCGGACCTTCATTTAGTGCCGCAGAAAGAGGGCGCAGCCGGCATCAACATACGCCTGCCGCCAGTGAGGGTCCCCTCGGATAAGGCGATCCAGCCGGGAGCGGCTGTCGATCAAGATCATATCAGGGGGGTAGCGTTTCACGAAGGTTCTCCAGTCACCGTCGGCATTCAGAAACGCGAAAAATTCTTTGGCCAGTTTTCCAGAATAGACCGTCTCATAACGTCCATCCGGCGCCACATAACAGCGAGGATAGAGAGTCCAAATCAGATATTCCCCCCAGCCAAATTCGGTCAAGAGCTTGCCGGATAAACCGTGACCCTGGATATACTCCACCGCGCCCACGGGATAATAATTTCCGGGGGCCTCCATGGCGGTCAGGGGCCGGGCTGGGATTTTGAGGCTAAAAGGGTCTTGATGGAAAAAAAGGTAGGCAAAAAGCCCAATAAAGACCGCAATGAGGGCTAAGATCAAGCCGGGTAAGCGGCTTAAACGATCCCAAACCCCGGCCAACTTGCCGCGGGATTTGATCTCATCGAAGTAAGGAGTTAATAACACCGGTATATAAGCCCCCACCAGAAGATAACAAAAGACCAGGTGCCGGATGTGAGTCAGGCCTATATAGAGGGTCAATCCTAAACAGAGGGCCGGGGTCAATTCCCGCCACTTATGGCGCCAAGCCAGAAAAAGCACCAAAATAACCATGACCGCAAGATTTATCACTGCCGTGGACGAGATCTGGCCGGTGCGATAAAGATGGTAAATTGAACCCCATTCGCTGATTTCAGGGCGAGGCATGGAGATGGCTTGAATAAGATAATGCCAATATTGCAGGCCGTAAGGGTTGACGAGGGTGGCCAGTCCGGCAAGGGCCAGAAACCCCAGATACATCCGGTAAGGGCGTCGGGAGAGCGCTTCTCCCAGGGCATACAGAGCCACCAGTCCCAGTCCGGCCAGAAACCCGCCATGGAGGTTGCACCAGAGAACCTGGATCGGGACCAGCGCCCAGAGCCGGCGCCAAGTTTGGGTCTGTCTTGAGGTTTCCAGCAGATAAAGGGTGAGGGCAAAGAAGAAATAGGTGAATAACTGGGCGCGCACGGGGCTGTAACCGTAATAGATAAACCCCCGCATTATCAAGATTATGACCAAAACTGAGGCCAGGGGCAGGCCGCCTCTTTTCCGGGCGGTCAGATAGATAAGCCCTATGGTGGCCAAGCCGAATAGGTATTTCAGGAACTGTATTCCCGCAAACCCCAAGGCCTGATAAACGGGATAGAAGACCACTCCGGTAAGCCATTCGTGATAGACCCAGACTTTCAGGGTTGGCAGGAAGGAAAAAACATCGTGGTAAGGGAAGTGGCTGTTATTCCAGAATAATCGTCCGAAGGCCAAATAACCCCAAATATCTGCATCGGCGTTCACCGTGGCCAGACGGTCGACAATAAATAAAGATATTAAAACCCCCAGGCCTAATTTAATCCAGAGGCTCCATTCTTTAAAGTCAGCAAAATCCTGCATATCTCCCTACTGAATTAAGCCTAGCGGTAGATCAATCAGAGATTAGGCCCATCAACCCTCAATCAGTTCTCTCAGTCAGAGGACCGCGGGGTGCCGTTCCCCAGGCGCGGCGGCGCCGACGCACTCCGGCGGTTCCTGATTAACCACCGCCATTAGCCGTATTTTCCGGTGATATAGTCCTCTGTCCTGGAGTCCTTGGGCCGGGTGAAGATCTCGGCCGTGGGGCCGATTTCGATGAGTTCCCCCAGATACATGAACCCCGACATGTCGGAGGCCCGGGCGGCCTGCTGCATGTTGTGGGTGACGATGATGATGGTATAGTGCTTCTTGAGCTCCTGCATGAGGTCCTCGATCCTGAGCGTGGCCACCGGGTCCAGGGCCGAGCAGGGTTCGTCCATGAGGAGTATCTCGGGCTCTACCGCCAGGAGGCGGGCGATGCACAGGCGCTGCTGCTGTTCTTCGGTGAGGTTCAGGGCCGGGGTCTTGAGGCGGTCTTTGACTTCGTCCCACATATGCACCCCGGCGAGGGACCGCTCCAGGATCTCGTCCAGTTCCCCTTTCCGGGGCTGCCCGTGGAGGCGGGGGCCGTAGACCACGTTGTCGTAAATGGACAGGGGAAAGGGGTTGGGGCGCTGGAAGACCATGCCCACCTTTTTGCGCAGTTGGGTGAGGACGACCTCCGGGCCGAAGATATTCTGGCCGTCGATAATGACCTCGCCTTCGATCCGCACCCCTTCGATGAGGTCGTTCATGCGGTTGAGGGTGCGGAGCAGGGTGGATTTGCCGCAGCCCGAGGGGCCGATGAGGGCGGTGATGGTCTGGGAGGAAAAGGCGGCGTCGATATCTTTCAGGGCCTGAAAGGAGCCATAGAAGAGATTGAGGCGCCGGAGCACGATAATGTCCGGGGCCGGGGACGCATTATCATTATCCGAAGCGGCCGGAGATATAGTCATCGGTGCGTTGGTCCGCGGGGACGGTGAAGACCCGCTTGGTGTCGCCAATCTCGATGATGTGGCTCATCAACAGAAAAGCCACCCGATCGGTGGCCCGGGCGATCTGCTTGGTGTTGTTGCTCACCAGAATGATAGTATAATGCTTTTTCAGTTGAAGCAAGGTCTCTTCGATCCTGGCGGTGGAAATGGGGTCCAGGCCGCTGGTGGGTTCGTCCAACAGAATGACCTCGGGCTCCATGGCCAGGGTGCGGGCCAGACAGAGGCGCTGCTGCTGACCGCCGGAGAGTTTTAAGGCCGAATCCTGGAGCCGGTCCTTGACTTCCTCCCATAACTGCGCGGCCTGGAGGCTGGTCTCCACCAGATGGTCCAGGGCGCTCCGGCCTCTTTTCCCGGCCAGGCGGGGGGCCAGGGCCAGGTTTTCATAAATGGAGCGGGGGAGCGGCGTGGGCCGGCTGAGCACCAACCCCACCCGCCGGCGCAATCCCACCACATCGTAGTCCGGAGCCAGGATATCTTCCTCGTCCAGCCAGACCCCCCCGGCCATGCGGACGCCGGGAATGAGGTCGCACATGCGGTTCAACACCCGGAGCAGGGTGGACTTGCCGCTCTTGGACGGACCCATGAGGCCGAAGATCTCCCGGGGCCGGATGGCCAGGGTGATATGGTCCAGGGCCTGAAAGTCGCCGTAGAAGAAGGAGAGGTCCTGGATACGGATTTTGTCTTGAGCGTTCTCATTCATGGAAGTTCTTTAAGGTCGCAGGAACAAAGCTCTGGGGGTTGGCGGGCCTCCGCACCGGTGGGGCGGGCCTCCGTGCCAGTGGGGCGGGCCTCCGTGCCCGCCTTCCTTATACCAACCCATTGATATTCTGTAATGTCCGGCCACTCCTTCTGAGGATTGTTAAGAATATATTGAGCTTTTTCCAGAAATTCTTCTTCATCTCTGATAATTCTATCGAAATACTCGTCCTGCCAAATACTTCCCTTTCTGCCATATTCCCGCTGGAGTCTATTGGCCAAAAAAGATTTCCAAGATTGCACCACGGTTTGAAGTTGATGCTCGTCGTTTGGCGCGACTATAACGTGGATATGGTTATGCATTACTACATAAGCCAGAAGTTCATAACGCTTACCATCAAAGTGGCTTAAAGTGTTGGTTAATAAATGACGCTCCTCAGGCTTAAGTTCCGGTTGGGAAGGGTGTAGCCGCCAGGTGGCAAAATATACGGCCCCGGACATGCGCCAATGGGGGAGTCTGCGCCTATAAATGGACAGCTTATCGTCTTGGTTTTCAGGCATAGGCCATATCATGTAAGCTCAGCCGCTGAAATAAGCAATCGAGCCGGCATTATGAGGCGGGCACGGAGGCCCGCCCCACCATTTCTATTACTTTGCTTCTCAACTATACCTCTTCATCAGTCGCTGCATCAGGGTGTAGGCCGTGACGTTGATCAACAGGATGGAAATTACCAGCACCGCGGCGGTGCCGTAGGCGTTGGGCATGGAGATGCCCTCCCGGGCCAGGATGTAGAAATGCACCGCCATGGTGCGGCCGGAGTCGAACAGGGACACCGGGGTGCGCAGCGCCGCCCCGGCGGTGAACAGCAGCACCGCGGTCTCCCCCAGGGAGCGGCCGACGCTGAGCATGATGCCGGTGGTGATCCCCGGCAGGGCGCTGGGGAGCACGATGCGGGTGACGGTCTGCCACTGGCTCATGCCCAGGGAATAGCAGGCGGTGCGGTAATCCCGGGGCACGGCCTTGATGGCCTCCTCGGACGTGCGGATGATGATGGGCAGCACCATGATGGCCAGGGAAAGGCCGCCGGAGAGCACCGACCAGCCGAATCCCAGCTTCATGACAAACAGGACAAAGCCGAAGAGCCCCAGGATAATGGAGGGCACCCCCGCCAGGCATTCGGCCCCGAAGCGGATAATCCGGGTGGCCCAGCCCTCCCGGGTATATTCCGTGAGGTAAATGGCGGTCCCCACTCCCAGGGGGGAGGCCAGCAGGATGGCCAGGGCGGTGATGTAGGCGGTGGCCACGATGGTGGGGAAGATGCCGCCGGCCCGGCCCATATCCGTGGAGTCTTGGAGGAGGAAGCTGGCTGTGACCTGGGGCAGGCCCTTAATGGAAATATCCACGATGATAAAGACCAGAATCAGCAGGGTGAAGCCGGTAAAGGTCCAAAGCACCGCTTTGACCAGGCGCTGGGTTACTTGGGGATCGAGTCGCACTGACTTATACCATTTTGCCTTTCATAGAGGACAAACTAAATATTGCCTTTTCTTTTAACCGAAAACCGAAAACCGAAAACCGTCTTCCCTACCTTCGCCGGGTGATGAGGCTGGCGCTCAGGTTCAGGATCATGATGATGATGAACAGCACGATGCCGGTGGCGAACAGGGCCTCCCGGTGGCGGCCGGCGGCGTAACCCAGCTCCAGGGCGATATTGCTGGTCAGGGTGCGCACCGGGTCCAGAATGGAAGTGGGAATCTGCAACGCGTTGCCCGCCACCATGATCACCGCCATGGTCTCGCCGATGGCCCGGCCCATCCCCAGAATGATGGCAGTGACGATCCCGGAGGAGGCCGCGGGTAGCACCACCCGGCTCACCGTCTGCCAGCGGGTGGCCCCCAGGGCCAGGGAGCCGTCCCGGTAGAGGTCCGGGACCGCGGTGAGGGCGTCAATGGAGATGCTGATGACCGTGGGGAGAATCATGATGCCCAGGATGATGGACCCGGCCAACAGCGACAGCCCGGGGCCCCCCAGGTAGGTGCGGATGGGGGGCACCAGCCAGATGACCCCCAGAAAGCCATACACCACCGAGGGAATGCCGGCCAGGAGTTCCAGGGTGGGCTTCAACACCATCTTGAGACGCTTGGGGGAAAACTCCGCCAGCACAATGGCGCAGGACAGGCCCAGGGGCACCCCCAGGACCATGGCCCCCAAGGTGACCAGGACCGAGGAGATGATCATGGCCAGGATGCCGAAGTGGCCCTTGGTGGGGGCCCAGTGGCTGGACAGAATGAAGTGTTTGAGCCCCACGGACAGGATGAGGGGAAAGCCCTCCAGGAAGATGAAGATGGTGATGAGGGCCAGGGAGCCGATGGCGGACAGGGCCAGGAGAAAAAGGAGACGTTCGATGAATTTCTCCCGGTGCATTATTTCACCCCCACCAGGCCTTCTTTTTCTAGAATCTTCTGACCATTGGGGCCCAGGATGAAATGAATGAAGGCCTCAGCCGGGCCCGCGGGTTTGGTCCGGGCCACCAGCAGAAAGCGGCGCACCAGTTTGTAGGTATGGTTCTTGATGTTTTCCCGAATGGGAAGGACGCCGTTGATGGCCAGGGCCTTGACCCGGTTGTCCACCAGGCCGGCGGAGATGAATCCCAGGGAGTAGGGGTCGCCGGCCACGATCTCCCGCACCGAGCCGTTGGAGTCCTGCACCAGGGCGGTGGGGGTGATCTCCTGCTTGCCCATCACCAGGTGTTCGAAGGCTTCCCGGGTGCCGGAGCCCTCCTCCCGGGTGATCACGTCCATGGCATGGGGGGGCAATCCCAGGGCGCGCCAGTTGGTCACGGCCCCGGTGAAAATCCGGCGGATCTGCGCCAGGGTGATATTGGTCAGGGGATTGGAGGGGTGGACGATGATCGCGATGCCGTCATAGGCGATGGGAATTTCTATCAGTTTTTTTTCCGCGCCCAACAACTCCCGGGACGAGGCCCCCAGGTCGGCGGCCCCGTTGGTGGCGGCATAGATACCGGCGCTGGAGCCGCCGCCCTGTACATCAATGCGGGTCCCGGGGTGGCGGCGCATATAGATCTCCGCCAATTTTTCCGCGAAGGGCTGCACCGAGGTGGAGCCGGCAATGCACAGGGGGCGGCTGCTGGTCTGGGACGAGGAGTTACAGCCCCCGGCCAGCAGGAGGGCGATCAGGAAAACGATAAGGGCCCCCACGGCCCGCCGCGGGGCCAAGGTTTTGGCAGAGCTGAAGCCCTGAGTCTCTATCAATGCCGGAGCAGGTTGTGGCATGGCGGCGATGGGTGAAGTTCAACTAGAATCTAACCCTGGGAACCGTTTGGCAGGATCATTCCTATTATTGCTAAAATGTTAGAAACTTCAAGTTAAAAGCGGATTGGCCTTTATCCAGGCGCATTTTTTGTTAGGATAAGGTTAGCGCCCGTGGGCCGAAACCGGATTTCCAGCTTAGCGCCGGAAAAAGATGGATATTTAGTGGGCGAAAACCTCACTTCGGGGTAACATGAAGACGTTGGAGACTCAGGGCCGGAGCCGGTCCGGAAAGGGGTGGGGAAAACCTTGCAATCCGACCTGAGCTTTAAGGAACAACGGGCCTTCGAG
>CAYNMI010000071.1:0-10098 GCA_964398095.1 uncultured Desulfobacca sp. | reverse complement strand
CCGTCTGGGCCATCTGATTTTCCATCTGCTGGCGGTCGGTGATGTCCCGGGCCATGACCAGCACCTGCTCCACCGAGCGGCCGTCCTCCCCGAAGATAGGCACGAAATGGGTGGAAAACCAGTAGACCCGGTCCTTGAGGCGCAGGGCGGCCTTGATCTCGGAGCTCTTCCGGCTGTGCACCGTGTCCTGCACCCACCCGAGCATGGCCTGGGCGTCTTCCCGGGAAAAGAGATCGGCAATCGTCTTGCTGACGATACCCGCCGCCGGCATGCCGAAGATCCGGGCCATGGCGGTGTTGGCGCTCAGGAAGGCGCCCGCCTCATTCACCAAAAAGATCAGGTCCCGGGCATTTTCCACCACCGATTTGTATTGCTTCTGGCTGCGGGCCAGATCGGCGGTGGTGCGGTCCACCTCCGCCTGCAACTCCACCGACCAGCGGGATTCGTAGTAGATAACCGCGGCAGCCGCCAGAATCAGGACTAAGATGAGGATGCCCTGGATGAGGAATTGCCGCACGTACAGGGAGTGGATGGTGCCGTAGACTTCGTCGGTGGGCGCCACCACCGCCACCGGCCAGATGCGGTGCGTTTCCCGGCTGACGGTGGCATGGGAAAAGGCCACGAATTTTTCCATCTGGCGGATGACGCCGCGATGCCAGCCGGAAATATAGCGGGAGGTTCCTTCCACACCCGCCAGCATCTTGGTTTTCTGGATCTCGTTGATCCGGGCGAAACTGATGGCCGGGTTCCGGCGGCCCCGGGCGGTGAAGGCGTCCTGCCCGATAAATTCCTTCTCCGGGTGATAGAGGAAAATCCCCTTGTTGTCCATTACCCAGCAATAGCCGGTCCGCCCGGAGCGGATGTCGGCGCAATAATTGGCCGCGAAGACACTGACGTCGATCTTGAAAATCAGCACCCCGTCCAAAATTCCCGTGGCCTTGGGGTGGGATTCATCCACGCTCTCTTCATACACCGGGGTGGCCATGTCCATGATGGGCACTTTATACTTGCCCTGGCTGACGACTTCAATGGACCCCTGGTAGATCTGCCCGCGGTTGGCCGGGTCCCGGGCCCAGGCCACCTCGGGGGCGCTGCTGAAGTCCCGCTGGATGATGTGGGGACCGCCGGCGTCCAGGACAAAGGCCTTGTCAGCCCCCCCGCGGGCAAAATCGAGGCGCTCGATGGCCGTCACCCCCAGCTTGGAGAGTTCCGCGAAGCTGACCCGCATGCGGTTGGCCCAGGCCACGTTCTCCAGGTACTGGATGGATGGGGAATAGGCCAGAATCCGCAGTTCCCGCCGCAGAAACGCCAGGCCGTCCTCGATCTGCCGGGCGGTGGTTTTGGCCAGGATGAGCTGCTGCTGCTGAAAGTCGTCGGAAACGATCTCCTGGGTGCGTCTTAAGGAGAGAATCCCCAGGATGAAGGCCACCGCCAGCAGCACAATCACCAGGATGCCCAGGCCCGCCACCAGCCGCCGAAAACCCTTCTTCTCCATGGGCATAGTCGAACCTCTAGCCGGGCGCCGGGAAGTGGCCCCGGGAAAATTCCCGGTAATATTGGTCCACCGCGTCTTCCGACAGCATGACCATATCCAGTTGCTTGGAGACCATCATCAAACGGCCCAGGACTTCCAGCTTGCCTTCCAGGGTATCGGCATCATAGCCGTCGATGCGGGCGGTAATGGAGTCTTCCTTGGGTTCCACCCGGAAACCCAGGTCTTCCAGGACCCGGGTCAGAAAGCGCACCCGGCGCATGCGCCGGGGCAGTTCGGCCCCGCCGCCGTAAAAGGTGAAGCTCACGTAGCTCTCCCCCGGGGCTCCCAGGAAGGCCTCGATGGTGGCGAAATGGAAGCCCAGGCGGTTCGACAGGTTCATATAATCGCTGGTGATAATGGCAAAATTCTTTTCGTGGAGCCGTTCCTGGATGTTGGTGTCGGTGGCGGTGTTCATCACCACGGACATGAAGCCGGCCAGGTCCACGGGCTTGGGTCCCTGCCAGCCCACGGCGCTCACGCCCCGCCAGTAGGCCTGCATGGGGCGGGACCGCAGATGCTCGGGCCGGACCTTGACCAGGTCCCCGGCCTCGGGGCTCAGGCCCCCGCCCAGGTCGATGAGGTTCAGTTCCAGGGGAATGTTGCTCACCAGCCGCCGGGCCCCTTCTGCATCCAGCCGGCCCGACGAGATCTGGAACAACTCTTCCATGGCCTTCTCATGGGCGAAGCGGGTGATGTCATGGTAGGTGCGGCAGTCTTCGGGACGGAAGTTTGCCGCCCGGGGGTCCAGGAGATTGAGGGGGGTGACGTGCCGGAGAACCCGCTGCAGCAACTTGTAGGCCCGGGTCTGGCGCACCGCCTCATCCCCGCCCCGGGGCGCCTTGAGCAATTCCTCCAACCGCCCGGCGTAGATGTTGCCGTAGTAGGCGTCCACGGTGACCACCTCCCCCGGACGCAGCCGGCCGGCTGCCCCTTTGACGCCGAACAGCGCCGGCACCCTGGCCTCCCGGAGCACCGTAGCCAGGTGGCTGGTGGCGCTGCCGGCCTCGCTGACCACCGCCGCCACCCGGCCCACCACCACGGCGTACTCCGGCAAGGCCCGGGGGATCACCAGCACCGCCTCCCGGGGAATGTCGTCCAGGGCTTCATCCTGGAGCAGATGGACCGGGCCCGCCGCCGCCCCCCGGGAGGCGATGCTGCCGTGGGACAGCAGCAGGTCAGCCCCCTTGATCTGGGGCGGCAGGTAATCGGCCTTGAGTTTCCGGCTCACCCGCAGGGGCCGGGCCTGCAGCAGATAAAACCGGTCCTCGCTGTCCAGGGCCCACTCGATATCCTGGGGCAGCCCGAAGTGCTTTTTGACCCGGTTGCCCAGTTCAGCCAGGGCCAGGGCCTGTGCCGGTCCCAGGCAGGGTCCCTGGAGGTCCTCCGGGATGGCCACATCCAGGATGCCGCCCTCCGGGGCGGTCACGTGCATGCGGGTCTTCTCCCCCACGTGTTGGGCCGCCACCTGTCCGTCTTCGACCCGGTAAATGTCCGGTTCCACCACGCCGCCCACCGCCAGGGAACCCAGCCCGCGCACCGCATTGATGATGCTGCCCCCGCCGCCCCGGGGGTCGTCGGTATAGAGCACCCCCGCGGTCTTGGCCGCCACCATTTCCATGACCAGGACCCCCATGGCCAGTTCCTGGTAAGAGAAGCCGCTGGTGTGGCAGTAGTACAAAGCCCGGGGGGTGAATTGGGAGGCGATGACCTCCTTGTAGTGCGCCTCCACCTGGCTCCGGGGCACGTTGAGCATGGTCTCGAACTGGCCGGCAAAGCTGAAGAAGCTGTCTTCCTGCAGCGCCGAACTGCGCACCGCCACCCGGGAAGCGCTCAGCTTTGCCAGATGCTCGCCGATGGCCTGGGAAAGCTCCGGCGGCAGGGGCTGGGCCATGATCTTTTCCC
The DNA here is from genome assembly GCA_964398095.1 of uncultured Desulfobacca sp. Lineage (GTDB taxonomy): Bacteria > Desulfobacterota > Desulfobaccia > Desulfobaccales > 0-14-0-80-60-11 > 0-14-0-80-60-11. Next base: position 6,662 of record CAYNMI010000071.1, on the reverse strand, counting down.
GAATCGCCTCCCCCGCCTCCCGCAGGCTTTCCAGGTCGCGGATATGCGACTGGGAGATGGCCTTCCGGATAAATTCCTCCAGGCCCCCGGTTTCAAAGAAGAGCTTCTGGGCATAGGCGCTGACCCCGAAGCCGGCCGGCACCGCCAGCCCCAGGCGGGTGAGTTCGCCCAGTTTCTCGGCCTTGCCTCCATAAAAGGAGCCTTCCCGCACTTCCGCCAGGGGCTGCGCCAGGGGCGCCGGCGTCAACTTGGTCCCGGCAAATTCTTCCGCCACCAGCCGGCTTACCCGCCGGCGGGCCGCGGCCAGGCCGGGGTAGCGCCCTTCGGACATGCCGTTCAGGGCCGCCACTATGACCTCGACCTCCCGGCCCAGCCGGTCACAGGCCTGGCGGACATAGTACATGTCAAACAGAAACCCTTCACTCATCTTGGTCTGGAGATCCGCTACGGTAGTCAGGATGGCGCTGTTGGCCGCCAAGAGGCGCTTATATTGGAGATAGCGTTCCAGGAGGGCGGCCGGGGGGCCGAGGGACACGGCCGCGGACCGCACCGTCCGCTTGCGGTTTAACCATTTCTTTATCTTCGCCAGGGCCGCGGCCACTGAATTTCCCTTTGGAGACACAATAGTTGCGTCTTTATTATAAGATAAACCCGCCTGGTCCTCAACTGCCAAATGTACCCCCCAGGCCGGATCATCGCGGTAAGGCGCGCCCCCGCCGCGCCTCCCGGCGGCCGGCCCGGCCCGGTATGCAGGGGGCCTTAGCGACCTGAGCGGCTGGCCTCCCTGGCGGCTGCGGATAATTTATCGGTTGACTTATCCAAGGTTTTGCGATTTCATGGGCTTGCTTCCCTTGATGCTTATCCTTGCTTGCCGCGCTCCGGAGGTTCGCCATGCCGCAATGTCCCCATTGCCAGACACCGTATGAAGAGGGCCAGCGCTATTGCAGCAAGTGCGGCAGTTTCCTGCTGCATCCGGAACAGGGCGACACCTTTTGCCCCCAGTGCGGGGTACGCGTCTCCCCTCGCCAGGAATTTTGCCATGAGTGCGATGCTCCCTTGAAAGGGGCCCCGGCCCCCCTCCAGGCTGCGGGGCCGGGGCCGGAGGCCGAGGCGCCGCCTCCCAAGGCCCCGGAGCCTTCCCCGGCGCCCGCCCCTCCTGCCGGTATGCCGTCCTGGCTCATCGCTCTGCTGGCGGGCTCGGGAATCGTCATCATTATCTTGCTGATCCTGCTGTTTACCCGGGGAACGTCAACCCCTCCCACCCCGGCGCCGGCTCCCAAAGCCGCCGCGCCCGCGCCGGCCCCAGCCGCGGCGACGGACCTCAAAGTCCAGTTGCAAAACGTGCTCTCCACCCTCCGGGAGGCCCAGTTGCACAAAAACATCGTCCAGTTTATGAGCGTTTACTCCCTCACCTATCCGGCCCTGAAGGACAAGCGCGCCAATATCCTGAAATCCTGGGAATACTATGACTACACCAACCTGGTGTTCACCGTGGACAAGATTCAGCCCATAGACCCCGATAACGTCCTGGCCTGGGTCACCTGGTACATTGACACCCGGAACCGCCGCACCCAGGAACTGTCCAGCAGCACCCAGACGTATCAGGTGCGGTTCGCCAAGGAGATGGGCAAATGGCGCATCCGTTCTCTGGAAGAAGTAGAAGAATAGGAGGAAATCATGCGGTTACCGGTTCTGGCGAAAGGCTTACTCCTCATGCTGACGGCTCTGATCCTGTGCTCCGGCTGCGAAACTCCCTCCACCGGCGGCTATCCCGTCACGCCCACCTATAATTACGTGGCGCCTACCACCACGTACCTGCGGGATTGTCCGGGTTACGAGTGCGGTATCGTCACCGAGCTCTATAGCGGCGACCGGGTGGTCGTCCTGGACCGCAACGATTTCGGCTGGGCCCGGGTGCAGGTGGATCGCACCGGCGCCGTGGGCTGGCTGCCCGGCAGCCTCTTGAGCTACAGCCCGGTGCCGGCCTCGTTTTACGTGGCCCTCGCCTCGGTGTACCTGCGCACCTGCGCCGACTACAACTGCCCGGCGGCGGAGTTGCTTCACCGGGGCGAGCGGGTGGATAAGCTCGGACAGGACGGCCGGGGCTGGTGGCAGGTCAAGTCTTTCCGCACCGGCCGCGTCGGCTGGATTCCCGCCACCGCCCTGGCCATCCGGCCGGGACCGCCCTATTATTATGTGGACGTCAACGGCCTGGCCCTGCGCTCCGGCCCCAGTACCGCGCATCGCATTCTGACCACCCTGAATCTCAATCAGCAGGTGGAGGTCCTGGGCTCCGGCGGCGGCGGCTGGCTCCAGGTGCGGGATACCCGCACCAACATCATCGGCTGGGTCTATGGCCGTTACCTGGAATCCGTGCCGGTGAGCCACCCCCGGTCGGCGCCCAAGCACCGCGGCACCCATAAGGCCTCTCCCGAGTCGGCGCCCGCCCCCAAGGCCACCGCCCCGCCTAAGGCCATGTAATCCTTGTCATAATGTTTTGAGTCCGTTAGGGGACCCCGCGTGGCCGGGGTCCCCTGGCTTTTGGAGAAAACCGGTTGCCTGGAACCTCTAAAGGTAACGGTGCAGGCTCCACCATCCCTTCACCCCAAACCCCCCTTGCCTGACTCGGATCATATCGCTAACTATGCAGCTTTTTAAGATAATATGGCTTTAACAAGGTGTCAAAGCCTGCCTGGGATGACGCCGGGGGATGGTTATTTTCGACTTTAAGGGCGATTATTTCGCCACCCCTGTACCGCTTCAGGAGAAAAAGGCGGTATCCTCGCCACTAAGTCTCTGATTTATCACGCTTAATACCGTTGCCGGGGCGGGTTGCCACCGCTGGGGTGCCGCCAAAAACCGCTGCGGTGCCGCTGGATAACCGCTTGGGTACCGCAAGGCGGGGCGGGGATACCGCATTTGCGAGGTTTCGTTTTGGCAAGCCAGAGTGCATTTCCATCCATGCGGGGCAAATTGTTCTTAAATGACGTCCATCCGGGCTGAGAACCGGGAATAGGAGTCCAGCTTGGAGCCTATTCGAGGTCCATGCCTAGAAATAAATTTATACTCCAAAGAGAATTGACAAATGGTTGATTTTGTGCTTATGGTTTTCTTAAAGAAACGAAGACAGGCAGTTGGAAACTGCTTTGGAGGCACGGAATAGGATACCATTCCGGAAATACCACTTTGATGGGCGGCAGTAAGGCTCGGGTAGGCGCCCAGGTCTGCCTGGTTTCCCTGTTTGTCTTCCTCATCCTGCCTTTTATTTACTCTCTTTACCTAACCGGGGCCAGGCCAGGGCAAGATCAGGGCTATCTTGACTATCGCGGCGCCGAGGTGTCGGCGGCGCCGGTCAATGATCCGGAATCGTCCCCCATCTGCCAGGCCACGGACAGCAGTCAGGACTACACCCACTCCCCGGCGCATGAATTCTTCGGCCGCAGCGCCGAATCCCAGCCCTTCCCAGGCTTGCAATTGTGCCTGCATTGGGCCGGTTTTTGCATCCCCTCCCTCGACTCCCGTTCCCCCCCTTTCTCGTCAGATTTCCTAATCTCGTAGCTTTCTTGCCTACAGCTTAATTTTTGGCGGTGAAGTAGCCGGCGGTCCTCAGGCGAGGTTCATTACCTGCCGCGCCCCATTACCAGGAGAAAACCCCTCAGCCAGATGGAAGCGTAGTCTGGCGTTGATACAGGGCCGTGAGAGCGCTCTGTCAAACCACTGCAGCAGGAATGACCTATGAAATCCAAATCATTTTTAAAAGCGGCCCTGGTAGTGATGTCAGTGCTTTTGATCATGCCATCGGTGGCGTCGGCCGAGGTGGTAGGCAGACTCACCCAGGTAGAAGGGCGGGTGGACATCTTAAGGGGAGGCAAGCTGCCGGCCATTCATGTGAAGGCAGGGGATTCGGTAGAGAAAGGCGATGTGCTGCGGTGCAAGTCCCTGTCCAAAGCCCAGATTACTTTTATGGACAACAGCATCGTCACCCTCTCCCCGGGGAGCCGTCTGGCCATCGACGACTACCAGTTTGAACCAGCCAAGAAAAAGCGTCTGGCCCTACTGGATCTCTTCCGGGGGATGGCGCACGTGGTGGTCAACAGGCTCTACAAGGTTCAAGAGCCGGATTTTATCATCAAGACCCGGACCGCGGTCACCGGGGTGCGGGGGACGGATTTTGGCATGCGGCTGGCCCCCAACAGTACCACCGTCATGAACTTCGAGGGCGTGGTGCGGGTAGCGAGCAGCTATCCCGAGCTCACGGCCTGGGAGCAGCGGGCCGACAAAATCGCCTTTGGCTCCACCTCCGGGAGCGGGTTCTTTCCGCCCGGGTCGTTTGTGGACCTGCAAAGCATGCAAGGCACCACGGTACAGGGGAATTTACCTCCCACCCTGCCCTTTACGATCACCCCCCAGGACCAACAGCAGTTCATGAACCAGCTTGCCGGCGGCCTGCTGAGCCGGCATAGGAGCGGAGGCGCCGGGAACGGGGGGACCGGAGGCAGCGGGGGCGGGATGGCCGGCGGCGGCAACGGCGGGACTGAAGGCGCCGGGGGCGGGTTGACCGGAGGCACCGGGAACGGGGGGGCCGGAGGCGCCGGGGGCGGGTTGACCGGAGGAGACGGGACCGGGACCATGTTGGGGTCCGACACGGGACTGGGCAACTCGTCTCTGGGGCTGACCAGCGGCACGGGGAACAGCGCCATAACCCTCCTGAATACCGTCACCGTACCGCCTACGGTGGTGGCTACGACCACGGGTGGGGGCTCGACGCCGACGCCGACGCCGACGCCGAGCGGCAGCACCTTCAGTTTTACCCAGCAGTATTATGGCAGCGCCTGGAGGATAATGTCCGATTCTACGAGTCCTAAGAGCCAGTCAAATCTCCAGGCCTATAGTCTTGGCCAGCGCACCGGGGTCTATGACGGCTATTTTTCGGCTGTCGCCACGGGGAGCGGCACCGCTTCAAGCGCCTCATCACCTTTAGTCACCAACGCGGTCAACGGCAGCCTCGGGTCTCCGGTGGCCACCGCCACCGGCACCGTTACCGGCACCCTGGGCCAAACCCTGACGGGAACCATGACTCTGAGCAATACCGCCAACACCTTCAGCAGCACCGGAACCGTCAGCATCTCCCCCACCGGAGAGCTTACCTATAATTGGACCAGCACTAAAAGCACAACCGGAACCATCAGCAGCGGCACCACCACCCAGACGCCGGGAACTTATTTTACGCAAAGTGTCCAAGGCAATTACACCTCAACGGCCAACCTGGCGGGGAGCCAGGCCGTGGTCAGCAATTCCGGCACCTTGGGCGGGACCCAGACCATGTCCGGGAACCACACCTGGGTGGTAGGCGGTTTCTCGGTGACCAATACCTCACCCAACGCCAATCAATATGGCTCTGAATCTGGAACCGTCAACATAGATTCTCAGGGAGTGCTGGGCGCCGCGGATTCCAGCAGCGGTAAGCAAACCGGGGTCATGACGGGCACCGTCACCACAACTAATGCCACGTCTACGGACACCAACAAGATCGGCGGCCCGGTGACCGCGACACCGGGCACCACTACCACACCCCAGGCCACGCTGGGGGAGATCATCGGCGCCAACAACCATCCCCAAAATACTACCCTGGGCGCCTATGTCCAAACCTCGGATACCCTGGCAAAGATCTCGACCCAGACCAATCAAGGCAGTTATACGATTTCTCCCACTTCCTCCACCACGGGTAATTTAAGCAGTACCGGCTGGGGCGCCGCCAACATCACTTCCGAGGGCAACCCCTCCGTGATTACCAATACCGTGAACACCATGACCGGCACCGTCACCGATCCCTCGGGGATTAGCAGCACGCCGGGCGTCATGACCACGAATACGGCGGCGGTAACCTGTCCGTGTTCCACAAATCAGGGGCCGGCGCAATTGGTTGGCACGGTGGATAATCACACCGTGGTTTCCGGCACGGGGACCGCCGATGTTGCCGCGGGCACCGTAAGTTTTGAGGGAAATTTTGTCAGCCCCGATAGCCGAGGAACTGTGACTAACGGCACCCTGGCCGTGACCAGTGGAACCTCGGTCACCAGCCGTCCTGCCGCCGCAGCCGGGTATCCCTCGGTAACCCTTTCGCCCGTGTCGGGCAATAGCCAAACTGCCACTTTATCGGCAACCGTGGTAAATAGCGGCTCCCCCGTCGCCCATACGCTCTCCGGTACCATCGTCAGCACCTCTAACAACCCGGCCGCTTTACCTTCTGCCGGAACCGCCCCGTCCAATATAAACGTGCAGGGGGTGGTAAACTCCAGCGGGGCTGGCGCCGTGACTGTGACCGTTAGTAAGATGTTCCCTGCAAAATCGCCGGTGAGTACGTATATGGGCCCGGCTAATGTGGACCCGACTACTCACGCATTAAGCGCACCCCAGGTTGTCGGCAAAAACCCGGCCAATCCCGGGGTGAACCAGGTTCCGGCAACTCAAACCGGTCACGTGGGAACGAATTGATGCCTACCTGAGCCCTCCAGAATGAGGCTTAATTGCAAGGGCCCTCATGGTCTGGCGCCATTGGGGCCCTGAGGTTGCCGAGGTTTTGGCTCCCTGTGGCTAGAACGGTGGCATGCTAGTGGTGTGTTTCAGAATTAAAGCGACCCCGGAAAAGCGGGTCTTTTCCC
>CAYNMI010000070.1:0-10117 GCA_964398095.1 uncultured Desulfobacca sp. | reverse complement strand
GATCGGTCTATGGGCCGGAAGTAAGGGTAAAACCCTTGTTCCCTGGCGTCTTGGACCATAAGAGCAAAAGGTTGGCAGCGGTTTCTAAGTTTCATAAAAGGATTCTACCCCCTCCCCCTCAGAAGTAGGTTTACACCTTTTTATTTCTATCTTGAGAAAATGTCAATGAGATTTGTGTTCATTGTGTAGATAATCTCCCCCCTACCACTCATTGACATCGATACATGTTACCATACTCCAAACCAATTTTGGAAAAAAAATCCGCTATCTCATCATTTATCGGCAATTATTAAGAATAAACCAGTTTTTTTTGATTTACCCGGTTCCCCCGAAAAATTTTCAGAAGAGCTCATCTGCTGGCCCTCACCCGGAGTGGGGTAGGATTTAAGCACCAAGTTGAAGCCCCGAGCCTGGCGCCCACCTGCCATCCGGCCAAGCACCAGGGAATGAATATCGCTTGGTGACGACGGCTGGGGTCCCGGCGTTTAGGATTGAAAATTAGACCGAAGCCACGGTCCCGATGTTAAGCCAAGAGGGCCAAGTTTCTGTAGTCATTATTTATTCCAGTATACCATGTCGGCCGCGGTTTTGCCAGGGTAAATCGAGGGTCTGACCTTTTTCATGGATGCTCCGGGACGCCGACCAACAGCGATTTGACCGCCCGGGCTTGGCCGGGCGTGATGCTGGGATAGGCGTCAGGACAAAACTTCCGGAATTCCTCGGGGCTGATGGCCGGGGAGGCACCCTGGTTCAGCATCGTGTAACATTTTTCGGCTGCCCGGCTCATGGCTAGATATTTGGCGGTCCACAGGGGCAGGCTGCCTAACTGCCCGTACACGATCACCGCCAGGATGATCCCGCCCAAGGTGTTGGCCCGCCAGCGGGGAGAAATCCTGGGGGCCAGCAGCCGCCAGGCGGTGCCCACCAGGAGGAGGGCGCCGATCAGGGTGAAGATGCCGTAGCGGGAGACAAATGCCTGGCTCACGGAGCGCTGATAACGGGTCAGGGAGACCAGGAAGAACGGCAGGACGTTAAGCACCAGGGCCCACAGCGCCAGGCGCCGGTCCGCCTCCCCGCCCCAGAACCAGATGGCGGCCAGACTGGCGGTTAATAAAGCCACGCCGGCGATGTAGGCCGGGATGGGAAAGTGGTAGAAACCCCAAAACAGGTAGAAGAACGGCGCTAGAAAGGCGCCGCAGAAGATATGCAAGACATAGGCCGGGCCGGGGAGATGCGCGAAGATCCCGTGATTCCGGCTGGCCGCGGCGGGCAGGCCGGCAAAGCTGAAGTAGCCGATGATGAACAGGAGATAGACGGCGCCGATGACCGCGGTCACGGTCCAAAAGGCGCGCCGGGAGCCTTTACCCCCCATGATCAGGAGGTAAAGAGGCAAGGCCATGAGCCCCACCAGGGGGTAGTTGTGGGCCAGGATGGACAGGGCGGCGCACACCCCGATGCCCCAGAGCTTGGCCGCCGACGGCCGGCCCCGATAGGCGTCGGTGATGAGCAGCGCCCCCAGAAAGAACCCCAGACTTACCAGATAGCCGAAATAGAAGGCATTCCAGGCAATGGTGTGATGGACCGCGGCCATGGCATAGAGCAGGCTGAGGATGAAGGCCAGCCAGGGCTCCCAGTGCCGCCGGAAAAAGCTATAGACCAGAAACGCATTCACGCCGGTACCCAGACAATTGATCAACACCAAAAGAGAATAGCGTTCCCCGGCAATTTTCACCAAGCCGTAATAGAGCAGATGAAAAAAGGGGAACCATTGCTCGCCGTCAGGAGTAATGAGGTAATGTCCGAAAGAATTCTGGGACATTTGGATGAGCGCGGTCCAGTCATCCAATATATAAAAAAATACCGGCCGCCAGAAGATGATCACCGGCACCGCCAGCAACACCAGCAACACCAGGAACTGGTGAGCGGGAGAGGGAGCCGGTGGCAATTTCACCGACTGGCGCACATCACCGTGGGGCATATTTTCCAGTTTACCGAAGCCAATGTCCTAATCGGCGTTTTAGGTTCATAACTTTAACGTCATCGCGCTGGCAGGCCCGCCGGGGCCGAGCCCGAGCCCCGGAATGGGATGAGGCCCAGGAGCAGGTGGAAAAACCAGCAGCTTTGGGGAAACAGCAGCCCGTCAAAGAGTTGGTAATGCACCAGGGCCACGGTTAGGGGAAACAGGAGCACCACGGGATGAAAGAACATTCCGGCCGGAGGTTTGAAGGCCAGGCGGATCAATCTGGCCAGGAGCAGCCCCAGGACGGCCAGGTAGGTCAGGGTGAAGGGAATACCCAGACCCACCATAAAAGTCAGGAAGATATTATCGGCACTGACAATCTCATGCACAGTGCGGGAAAACTGCGCTTTGGTGGTGTCAGGGTATTCGACCCGGTAATTTTGCAGGAATTTTTCCCGGGGGGTCCGCAGGCCAATTCCCAGCCAGGGATGTTGTTTGGCGATGCTCCAGGAAAAGGGAAAGTTTTCCACCCGGTAATAAGGATAGGCCATGGAGAACTTGTGCCAGATGATTTTTTGATGCAACACCCCCACCACCAGGGCCATGGCCAGGGCGATCAAGAGCAGATGTTTCCACCGCAAGGCCCCCCAGAGGGCCCCGACCAGAAAGACTCCCAGGGGGATGAAAACTACGGATATCCTTTCGCTGAGGCACAGGGTGATATAGCCCAGACCCAAGAGGACGATGCTCATGACTATCAAGGGCCGGGACTTGGATCTCAGCAAGGACAGGGGCGCAAAGGACAAAAGGAGCATGACGTTGGTGAGGGCATGGGTATGGTAGGGCAAAAACCGGGCGATATCGCCGGCGACGAGATAACCCAGCAGGCTTAAAAACACCATGACGCTCAGGAGGACAAAGCCGAACCATTGGAGGCGGCGTTGGTTCTCCGGGGTGTTAAGGAGGATGCGGGCGCACCAGAAGCCTCCCAACCCGGAGGCCAGCAGGGCGAACACCCGGAAGGAAGAAGACAGGGGTGTCAGGCTGCACAGCCCGCTGACCCCGGCCAGCACCGCCAGCCCGGCGGAGATCAAGAATTCCGGCGACCTGAGGTTGATGAGGCCGCGCTTGCTCAAGACCACCGCCACGATCAGGGTAAGACCACACAGGAGGGCCGAAAACAGGTTGGTTCTCTCGCCGGCCACCAACAAAAAAGAGGGGTGTTGCAAGGCCAACTGGCAGGAGGTGGCGGCAAAGCAGATCCAGATGACCTTTTCCGATCTGGCCATGGCCACCGGTTTTCCGGGGGCCGCCACGCCGTTCATGGCAATCAGTTTGCTTTTTTGGAGAAATCTTAGTATGAAATTCACGTGACAGGACCGCGTTGGCTGGCAGGGCGTCCTTGCCCCATCAGCCCCAAACAGCGGGTGACTGGTATTGCTCAGCAGGTCCGTAGGTTTCGTTCCAATTAAAAAATTATTATCTATATTTTATAGCAAATCATCAGGGGAAATGAAAGTATGCTGGCCGGGAAAAAAGTGTTGGTGGTCATGCCCGCCTATAATGCCGCCCAAACCCTGGAGCGCACCTTTGAGGACATCCCCGCTGACGTGGTGGATGAGGTCCTGTTGGTGGACGACGCCTCCCACGATGAGACGGTGGAGGTGGCCCGGCGGCTGGGCATCCGGTGCTTTATGCATGAGCAGAACCTGGGCTACGGCCGCAACCAGAAGACCTGTTACACCGAGGCCCTGCAAACGGACGCGGATATCGTGGTGATGGTGCACCCCGACTATCAATATTCCCCCAAGATTATCCCGGCCCTGGCCGGCCTGGTGGCCAGCGGGGAATACGAGGTGGCCATCGGCTCCCGGATTTTAGGGGGCCAAGCCCGGCAAGGCGGCATGCCCGCGTACAAATATCTATTCAACCGCGGTCTCACCCTGTTCCAGAACCTGCTCCTGGGGGCCAAGCTCTCGGAATATCACACGGGTTTTCGGGCCTTTTCCCGGAAGGTTTTGGAGACGCTCCCCCTGTGGGAGAACTCCGACGATTTTGTCTTCGACAACCAGATGCTGGCCCAGGCCGTTTATTTCGGGTTTGCCATCGGGGAAGTTTCCTGTCCGACCCGCTATTTCCCGGAGGCCTCTTCCATCAACTTTCCCCGGAGCGTCAAATACGGCCTGGGGGTGCTGGAGACTTCGGTAAAATTTTTCCTACAGAAGCGGGGCCTGATGCAGTCCAGCATCTTCTCGCCCCAGGGCCGGGGGCTGCGGCCCCGGAATTATTATTCCGAACCTGGCTCGGAGACGGCCCGGTCCAGTGCCTCCCCCCCGGCTGCCTCGGCCTGAAAAAAGCGGGGCGTTGCCTGGTTTCAGGGATTGCCGCCGGCTCTCTGAATTTTGCGGGCCTCCAGACGGAGGGCCGGTCCGCGATCACGGGGCGGTAGTGCCTTTAATCCCGGCAACCTGACCCGCCTCCGGTTTCTCCACCTGCCGCCAATCTTGCCGCAACTCCGCCAGGGTCACGCCCTGGACCGGGCCGGTCCGCACCAGCCAGGTGAGGAAGGTGCGAAGCTTGGCGAGGAACCGGCTGACCGCGGCCTCGGTGGGGAAGAGCCGGGTGGCCCCGGGCTGGAGTTCGGAGGAATGAAGAAACATGGTGAGCACCCGGCCCCCCCGGCGGCGGTGCAGACGGGCCGCCAGTTGCAGGGAGGGCAGGGGATACCAGGCCGGCTGCACCCCCACGGCCCCCACCAGGCGGAACCAGTCCCGCAAACGGCCGCCCCAGGCGGGAGGCCCGGCCGCGGCCAGGCGGTCCACCAGCCCCGGGGTCCCGGCCACCACGGGCACCATGGTGATGGGGACCTCCAGGAGAGGTTTCCCCTCCGGCCCGGAGTCCCAGAGCGGGAAAGGGTCCGCCGGGGCCAGGAAACCGCGCCGGTCGGGATTCTTCCGGGTCAGGGGCGCCACGCTGCTGTCCACCTCCAGGCCGAATTCCGGCAGGAGGCTCCAGACCCGGGGCCCCGCATCAAACCGGCCCATGCGGAAGGACCGGGGGGTGACTCCGAGGTTGGTTTGAACCTGGGTGGTCAGGGCGGCGAATTTGTCCCGGAGGAGTCCCCGGGGCAGCCGTTCAGAGGGCACCGGTTCGGGCTGGGGCGGCTCCAGGAAGGGCGGAGTGTTCCAGGGATGCAAATGGAGGCCGATCTCCGCCCGGTGATGGTCGGCCCACCGGGCCAGGACCCGGCAGGCGGCGGAGTCCCGGGCCACCTGGTGAGTGACCAGGAGGGTCAGGGGGAAGCCGAATTCCCGGGGGATGAAGGCCAGGCGGTCCAGGGCCGCGACGTTGCTCACCCCCGGGGGCGTGCGGGGATAGTGCCCGAAAAACAGGCCTTCTTCTTCCACGTCGATGGAGATCACCAGTTGCATGCGTGATCCTGGCGGCCTCAAGCCCGGAGGTCGATGGCCACCTTGAGGCTCTGATGCTGCCGCTTGTCAAAGGCCGTCTGGAAGGCCCGGTGGTAGTCGGCCAGGGGGAAAAAGTGGGAAACCAGGCCCCGCCAGGGATAATCCTCCCGGGCCAGCAACTCCACGGCCTTCTCATAAGTGCGGACCTGCCGCCCCTGCCAGTTCCCATAAGCGTACATCGAGGAGCCGGTGAGCTTAAGTTCCCGGAACCACAGGCTGGAGAGGTCCACCGGCCCCAGGGCGCCGGCGGTGCCCACCAGGACATAGGTCCCCCGGCCCCGCAGGCTCAGGAGCCCCTCTTGCAGGGAGCCGGTGGAACCCACACAGTCGAAGAACAGGTCGGCGCCGCCCTCCAGGTTGCCGCCCCCTAACGTGGTGGGCACCAGGCGAGCGCCCACGGCCTCGCCCAGTTGGGTCCGGCTGGGGCCGGACAGCACCACATCAGCCCCACCTGCCCGGGCCAGTTCCTCCTGGAACCGGTACCGGGCCACCAGCACCACCCGGGCCGCGGAACCCAGGGCCCGGAGCAGGCGAATCAGGTGCTGGCCGATGATCCCGGCTCCATAAATCACCACGGTGTGGTCGTCTGCGGGAAAATTGTCCAGGAGCGGCTGCAGGGCCGAGGCCAGGGAATCGGTGAGCACGGCCGCCTCATCCGGGAGGTTATCCGGCAGCCGCACCAGCCGGCTGGGATGGGCGGCCATCATCTCGGCCATGCCGCCCCCCACGCCCCGGGTAAAGCCCAGGACCACGCCGGGGGCCAGGTCGCCCGCCAGGAAGTTTTCGCACAGGTTGTACTGCCCCTGGGCACAGTAACGGCACGGCGGCAAACCCCGGACGGCGCAGGGCAGGACCGGCTCCACCACCACCCGCTCGCCGGGGCGCCATTCCGACCCCGGGGGGGCCGCGGCCACTTCGGCCACCACTTCGTGCCCCAGCACCGCCGGCATGGAGGCATAGGGCTCCAGCAGAAAGGATTCCGCGCCTTTCAAGAGTCTGAGGTCCGAGCCGCAGAGGCCGCAGAGGCGGGGGCGCAACGTCACCCAGTCGGGCCCGGGGGGCTGAAAATCGATCTCCTGCAACCGGAGGGGGGCCAGCCGGGCAAAAAAGGTCCGGGGCCGGAAGCGGTTCAGGCCCTTGGCCAGGAGGTAGCGGAGTACGGAGCGATAGTAGACCAGCGCGTTCATGGGGCTTGATTCACCCGGGGACAGGTTTGATCCCCGATGCTGCTATGGACTCTGTCCCGGGAAGGGGCGCTTGTCAAGACCATTCTTTCTCCAAAGGGTTGGGGATTCCGCCGCCATGGGGTATAATGGCGGGTGAAGCGGGACTCGTCGGGCCCCCCGGCGCTTATTATAACAAACCTTGCGTCTTTGCGCCTTTGCGCGAGGCTGATCATTTATCGAGGAACGTGATTTAATGGGTTCAAGGAGCAGGATCGCGCTGGGAGTGATAGTCAAGAATTTCCGGCGCCTGGCGAAACATCCCTGGATCGGCGGCAAGCTGGCGACCCTGCAGGGCGAAAAATGGCTGTTCAACCTGCTCTATCCCCGGGCCCAAACCGGGGAGGCCCGGAAAATCCGCCAGTTGAGTTTCCGGATCACCGACCTCTGCAATCTGCGCTGCCACACCTGCGGCCAGTGGGGCGACCAGGGGTTTCTGCACGGCCAGAATTTGCGGGACTTGAAACGGAACGAAGTTTCTCTGCCCCGTTACCTGGAAGTTATAGAGGACCTGACCCGTCACGGCCATCATCCCTTTGTCTACCTGTGGGGCGGCGAACCCATGCTCTACGAGGGGTCGCTCGAGTTGATCGAAGCGGCCAGCGCCCTGAAGCTGCCCACCGCCATCGCCACCAACGGCACCCGGATCGCCGGGGCCGCGGAGCGGCTGGTCCGGGCCCCCATGTTTCTCCTGCAGCTTTCCATCGACGGCCCCGATGCCGCTCTGCACAACCAGGCGCGGCCGGGGGTGGGCGGGGCCGACAACTTTGCCGATATTCAGGCGGCCCTGGCCGCGGTGGGGGAGATTCGCCGGGACCGGGGCAGCACCCTGCCCCTGATTGCCTCCCTGACCACCATTTCCCAGACCAATTTTCGCCACCTGGGGGATATTTACGAGGCCTTCCGGGACAAGGTGGACCTGTTTGTCTTTTACCTGTCCTGGTGGATTGATGAGGCGCGCTGCCAGGCCCACGAAGCGGATTTTGCCCGGCGCTTCGGGTTTGCCCCGGTGCGGCCCCGGGGCTGGGTGGGGGGCTGGAAGCCGGATGACTACGGGGAACTGAACCGCCAGCTCGAAGCGGTGCTGGAACGCTCCCGGCCGGGGAACGCACCACCGGTCACCCTGATCCCCGCGATTACCGGGGTGGACAACCTGCGCTCTTACTATACCGACCACAGCAACTACTTCGGCTTCAACCAGTGCATCTCCATTTTTCAGGCCGTGGAGGTCAACAGCAACGGCGATCTGTCGCCCTGCCGGGACTATCACGACTACGTGGTGGGGAACATCAAAGAGGCCACCATTACCGAGCTCTGGAACTCCCCGGCTTACCGGCGCTTCCGGCAGAGCCTGGCCACCGAGGGGTTGATGCCCGTCTGCTCCCGCTGCTGCGGCCTGATGGGGTATTGATGCTCAGGGGTCAGGGGCCGGGGGTTAGGGATCAGGAACCTCCTCAACTGTGGCCACTGGCAAACCCGTGCCCCACGACGCGCCCGGCCCGTCTGGTGTTTCTCCTCCAAGACTTGAAATTCGGCGGCACCCAACGCCAGGCCCTGGAGTTGGCCCGGCGCCTGGACCCGGCTGAGTTCCATCCGGAAGTCTGGGTGCTGGCCGCAGGCGACGATTTGGCCCCCCTGGCCCGGGACTGGGGTCTGCCCCTGGTGCGGCTGTCCGGGCAGGAAGCGGTGGGGCCCCGGGCCCTGATGAACCTTTGGGGCCGTTTGCGCCGGGACCCCATTGACCTGTTGATCCTCTTTACGGTGGTGCCCAATATCTGGGGCCGGGTGCTGGGCCGCCTGGCCCGGGTGCCGCTGATCGTGGGCAACTGCCGGGGCGGCGGCGCCCCCCGGCGCCAGCACGAGCGCTGGCTCTGGCCCCTGGCGCACCACCTGGTGTGCAACAATGCCGCCTTGAAACAGGTCCTCACCCGGCGCTGCGGGGTGCCCGAGGCCCGCCTGACCACCATCCTCAACGGGGTGGATACGGATTATTTTCAGCCGGCCCCGGAGACGGACCAGCCTTATGCCACGGTGGCGCTCTCCGTGGGCCGCATGGTGCCGGACAAGGACCCGGTGACCCTGGTCCGGGCCTTTGCCCGGGTGGCCCCGGACTTCCCCCAGGCCCAACTCTGGCTGGTGGGGGAGGGGCCTCTTTTGGGCGCGGTCCAACAACTGGCCCAAGAGACCTTGCCGCGGGGCAGCTTCCGGTTTATCCCGCCCCAGGCGGACCTGCGGGGTCTCTTCGGGCAATCCGGCCTGCTGGTCTTGAGTTCCCGCACCGAGGCGCTGCCCAACGTGGTCCTGGAGGCCATGGCCGCGGGCCTGCCGGTGGCGGCCACCGCGGTGGGGGGCGTCCCGGAGCTGGTGGCCCCGGCCCGCACCGGCTGGCTGGCGCCTCCGGGAGACCCGCCGGCCCTGGCCGCGGTGATCAGCCGGCTGCTGGCCGACCCGGAGAAGGGCCGGGCCTATGGCCGGGCCGGGCGGGAGCGGGTCCTGAAAGATTTTTCCCTGGAGACCATGGCGCGGCGCTACGCCGAGGTCTTTCACGGCCTTTTGGGACAGGGGAGAGCCTGAGATGCCGGGACCCCGGGTGGCCTATCTGCTCCTGTGGTTTCCCGAACCGTCCCAGACCTTTGTCCTGGACGAAGTCAACACCCTGGTGCGCCTGGGCCTGGACGTCAGGGTCTACACCCTTTACGGGCCCCGGCCCGTCGCGGTGATCGCGGGGATGGCACAGGTATTGGCGCCGGTGCAGCATTTGGGCGCCGCGGCCTTAGGAAGCTTGGTCCGGGATTTTCTGCGGCTGGGGCGGACCTGGGGGCCGGGAGCGCCGGCGTTGGTGCGGCGGGTGGCGTTACGCCGCTGGCGCAGCCCGGAGACTGGGGGCGAGGCCCTGTGGGCCTGCCTGGCCGGGGTGCACCTGGCGGGGCTTCTGAAGGCCGACGGGATCGACCATATACATGCCTCCTGGGCCAACGGCCCGGCCACCGCGGCCTGGGTGGCTTCGGGGCTGAGCGGCATTCCCTTCAGTTTCAGCGGCCGGGCCCACGACCTCTATCCCCCCGACGGGGCCCTGGCGGAAAAGATGGCGGCCGCGAGCTTTATCCGCACCAACACCCAAATCAACCAGCGGTACCTGGCGGATTTCTGCCCCAACCTGGCGGGGAAGGTGGTGAACGTTTACAACGGCGTGTCCCTGCCGCCGCCGGCCGGGCCCCGGCCAGCGCTTAAGCCGCCCTTTAACCTCCTGGCCCTGGGCCGGATGGTGCCCAAGAAGGGTTTTGGAGTGCTCCTGGCGGCCTGCCGCGTCCTGGCTGAGCAGGGGCTGGATTTTCACCTCACCCTGGCGGGAGACGGGCCGGAACGGAAGAAACTCCGGGAGCAGATCGAGGCGCAGGGGCTGGGGGCGCGGGTGAGCCTGCCCGGGACGGTGCCCCACCGGGAGGTGGCCCGGCTCATGGCCG
>CAYNMI010000069.1:0-10151 GCA_964398095.1 uncultured Desulfobacca sp. | reverse complement strand
GAGTATATCCAGGTGGTAGGCATGAATAACGGCTCCAGCAGTGCCACCATCCCCTTACTGGGCAGCTCGTTTAATGCCATTGCCGTGGGCCTCAGCAACGGCAACTCCCAACATGGCTCCTATGCCCTGGACAGCACCTATGCCTCGGGCCGCACCCGGCCGGACCTGGTGGCTCCCTCCACTGCCACTAGCTATGCCACCCCCATGGTTTCCGCCGCAGCCGCCCTCCTGGTCCAGGTGGGACACGCCGGCGGCACCACCCTGTCCACTGACCCGGCGGTCACGTCCACCACCAACCGTAATGGCGATACCATCTATAACGCCGAGCGCTCCGAGGTCATCAAGGCGGCCCTCATGGCCGGGGCCAGCCGCACCGCCATCTCCGGCTATACCCAAAATACCGACAACGGCCTGAACAATCTCTACGGCGCCGGCCAGCTCAACATCTACCACAGCTACAACATCATCGCCGCCGGCGAGCAGAATAGCTTGCAGGATGGCGGCACCGGGCTCATCAACCGCTCCGGCTTCGATTACGACCCGTATTTCGGGGGCCTCAGTGGCAGCAACCGCACCGCCTCCTATTATTTCACCGCCTCGGATGCGCAGCAATTCATCGCCTCCCTGGTGTGGAACCTGGACATCGACGGCGGCACTGCGAACAACTTCGACGGCACCGCCACCTTCTATCACCTGGGTCTTTACCTTTACGACCTCACCGTGGACCCCAATAATCCCGTGGCTTCTGCCGACGGCACCGCCGACAATACCGAAAACCTTTGGCTCACCCTGGATGACAACCACAATTACCTCCTCCAGGTTGCCGCCGTCACCGCCGATAACTTCCTGTGGGATTACGGCCTGGCCTGGAACACGGTCCCCATTCCCGGCACCATCTACCTTCTGGGCTCCGGGATTTTACTGCTTATCGGCTTCCGCCGGCGGCTGACAAGCTGACCGGCTCCCCTGCAACCCTTCCGGGCGTCCCTCCTTAAAAGCTGTTTCAAAACCCCATATCTGAGGAATTGTCATTCTGAGGGAGCGCCGCGACCGAAGAATCTCTTGTTTTTAAATACTTGATACTAATTTGATGTCATACCAAGTTGCCGTCATAAAGGTAATTCTGTCTTTATGATCCCAACCCATGTAGGGGCGGTGCGCGCACCACCCCTGCAATTCGTAATATTACTTGTTTGACGGCAACTTGGTATAAGGGGGGAGAGCAGGGTGAGGGGGATGCAGGAAAAACCTTTTGAGCCTCTGGCAAAATGTAGCCGCAGGCCCGTTTAGCCTGCGCTGCACAGGCGGGAGGCCTGTGCCACCAGGAAAAGTTAGCCGAAAAGAGCCGGTGGACTGCAAATCGGTTTTAAAATGACTTGTAGTTTGCCGAGCCCCTAACCTCATAACCGGGACCGGGACTCCACCCCGGCCCCGGCGACGTTTGGCCTAGCCGCACAGCCGCACCATGGGCCCCAGGGCCCTGAGACCCGCGCCGGCCTCCGCCTGGGCCACCATCAGGTTGATGCGCCCGCAGCCCCGGGTGAAGAGGAAGTGCCAGGCGTCTTCCACGGTAAAAAAGCCCTGCTCCGGGGCCACCATGGCCACCCGGTCCGCTCTCTGTCCCAGGGCCCGGGCCGCCGGCATTGGGTCGAAATCCTCCGGCAGTTCGGCGCCGCTCACCAGGTACACGATCAGTCCATCTTTCATCCGATCCTCCAGTGATATGATGTGGGGAGGCTACGCCTCCCGGGAGCCGAGCCGCCACCCCCGGCTGAGGCCAAAAAAAATCCCCGGGTCTCCATAGACCCAGGGATGGCACCCAGCTTTCTTGATCCCAGGGGGCCCAAAGGCGCGGGGCCTCGGGCCGGCCGGCCGTCCCCTCCACGGGGCACGTCGGGCCAACCACATGGGCAGGTCTTCTGACTCCCGGATCACCCTACTCCCTGCGCCTTCCCATCCCCTTCTTGCGGGCACAGTGGCTGTGCAGGTTTCGTCCCCGGTTACAGCGGCGGGACCGCGCCGGCTTCGCACCGGCTTCCCTTTTTAAGCCCTCACGGGCGCCCATCTGCTCTTGTCTGGGATCATAAAAAAATGCCGCCTCCCTGTCAAGCCCAAAAGAAATTCTGAACCCGCCGCGCTTAATCGCTATAATTTAGGATATAATTACTCAAATGGGAAAAATGTTGCCGGGCCAGATCAATTACCTGCGGGTCTCCATCACCGACCGCTGCAATCTCCGCTGTTTCTACTGCACCCCTTGGGGGGGCTGGCAGAAACTGCCGTGCCAGGAGATCCTGCGCTACGAAGAGCTGCTGCACCTGGCCACAGTGGCCGCCGGCGTGGGCATCCGGAAGATTCGCGTCACCGGCGGCGAGCCCCTGGTGCGCCGGGGCGCCCTGGATTTCATCCGCCGCCTCCGCCGGGTTCCCGGGATCGAAGAGGTCTGCCTCACCACCAACGGCGTGCGCCTGGCGGAGCTGGCCCCGGACCTCTACGCCACCGGCTTGCGCCATCTCAACCTCAGCCTGGATAGCCTGCGCCGGGACCGCTTCCGGGAACTCACCGGCTTCGACCACTTCGACGACGTCATGGCCGGGCTTAAGCGCGCTGCGGCCCTGGGGTTTAACCCCATTAAGCTCAACTGCGTGGTCTTAAAAGACCTCAACGATGATGAACTCCTGGACTTCGCCCGCCTCACCCGGGAACAACCGCTCCAGGTGCGCTTTATCGAGTTCATGCCCACCGTGGCTGAGGCGAGCTGGCGCCGCCACTTCCTCCCCATGGCCGAGGTCCGCCGGCGGCTGGCCGGGCTCGGCCCCCTGGAAGCGGTAACCTCTTCCGCCACCGCCGGCCCCGCCCGGACCTTCAGGGTGCCCGGGTTCCGGGGAGAGTTGGGCTTCATCAGCTCCGTCAGCGATCATCACTGCCCCACCTGCAACCGCCTCCGCCTCACCGCGGCCGGCCGGCTGCGCCCCTGCCTCTTTGCCGCACCCGAACTGGACCTGAAGGGCCCCTTGCGCCAGGGCGCCTCCGACGCCGACCTGGCCCAGCTCTTCCACGAAGCCATCCGCTTGAAAGGCTGCGTCTCCCCGGCCCTCGACCCGGACTCGCCCCGGCCCCCCCGGGCCATGGTCAGCATCGGCGGCTGACTCCGGCCCGTCCGGCCAAATTTTCGCAGTTTCCGGCGCAAAATAATTAACGTTTTCCCTCTTATGGGAGTATATTGTTACCTGAATCTCACACGGGAGCGGTTCGCATGAAGCTGAGCATCGTCATGCCGATTTACAATGAAAAGGCCACGTTGGAAGAGATCTTTCGCCTGGTGCAGGCAACTCCTTACGACAAAGAGATCATCGCCGTGGATGACGCCTCCACCGATGGCTCCCAGGATATCCTCGCCCGGCTGGCCCAGCAATATGAGAACGTCAAACCCTTTTACCACCAGGACAACCGGGGCAAAGGCGGGGCCCTGCGCACCGGGTTCGCCCAGGTGACCGGGGATGTGGTCATTATCCAGGACGCCGACCTGGAGTATCGCCCCGCGGATTACCCCTCCCTGCTGCAGCCCATTGAACAGGACGCGGCCGATGTGGTGTACGGCACCCGCATGGTGGGCGGCCGGCCCCATCGCGTCCTGTTTTTCTGGCATTACATGGGCAACCGCGCCGTGACCACCCTCTCCAATATGTTCACCAATCTGAATCTGTCCGACATGGAGGTGGGCTATAAGGTCTTCCGGGCCGAGGTGTTGAAGGATATTCAGATCCGGTCCCACCGCTTCGGGGTGGAGCCGGAACTCACCGCCAAGATCGCCAAAAAGCGCTGGCGCATCTACGAGGTCCCCATCCAGTACCATGGCCGGGACTATACCGAAGGCAAAAAGATCACCTGGCGGGACGGCATTGCCGCCATCTATCACATCATCCGCTTTAAATTCGCGGATTAATCCCGTCTGCCGTTTACCATGCAACCAGCTATCTCTATAACCGGCTGATATTTCTTATTGATTTAACCGAAAACCGAAAAACCTGGAAGCGGCCCGGGGGTGCGACGCGGCCCGAGACCCACCGCCCCCTCAGGACTAAACCCGATCAAATTCCCATTGCCGCTTTGTCAAACTTCAGGCATATGATACCGCGCCCAACGTGGCGGCTCTGGTTGGTGAGGATTATCCTCTGCCTCTGGGGCCTGCAAGTTCTCTGGCTGATCTGGCACTTCGCCCCGGAGGCCGGCGACCTGGTCCAACGCCTCAACCGCCATGACCTGGGCGCCGCCATCCGCCAGGAACAGCCCCTCTACCGCTGGGCCGGCCGCCTTCAGGCCGTCATCCCTGAGCACGCCACCTACGTCTTCCTGGATGATTACGCCCTGGGCCAGGAAATCCAGGTCCGCTATTTCATGGCCCCCCGGCGGCATATCCTCCTGCCCCCTGACGTCCCCGCCGGCTTTCTCTTTTATGTCCTGCACCAGGAGCACGCCGCCTTTCTCATCATCCGGGATACTTCCCGGCCCTTGGGTCCCGGGGCCCGGGCCGCCCTCAATGCCCCCGCCTTTCACCGGCTTAAAATCCCCGGGCCGGGACTGGTCTTCCGGGTGGACGCCCGCCGCCTGCACTGGGGCTTTTATGATTAGGACCGCGGTCACCGGGCTCCGCCTGCTCCTGGGGCTGGGGGCCGTCTTCGCCCTGGGGTATGCCGCCCTCACCCTCCTGGTCCCCCGTCCCCGGGATTTCGCCCCGGGTGAGCGCCTCGCCTTCAGCTTCGGCGTCGGCGCCCTGGCCCTCACCCTCTGGATGCTGGTCCTCTCCTGGCTGGGCTATCCCTTCAGTCTAGGGTTGATTCTCGGCCCGGCCCTGGCCGTGGCCGCCGCCCTGCTCCTGGCCCCCCGGGGCCGCCGGGCCCTCCGGGAGGAGTTCCTGGCCCTCGGGTGGCCCTCCCGCCCGGACCTCCACGGCTGGGACTGGCTCTTTCTCGGGCTCCTGGCCCTGGTCTTTCTCTATGCCCTGCCCCGGGCCGCCCTCTACCCCATGTGGGCCTGGGACGCCATGGCCACCTGGGGCTTAAAGGCCAAAATCTTTTATACCACCCGGGGTCTCAATCTCACCTGCGTTGACGCCCACAACTATTACCCCAACCTCACCCCCCTCCTCCTGAGCTACCTTTACTTCGTGATGGGCCGGGTGAACGATTTCCTGGTCAAGGCCGTCTTCCCCCTCTGGGGAGCCCTGCTCCTGGGCCTCCTCTACTCCCTGTCTCTCCGCCTGGGCCTCACCCGCCGCCGCGCCCTGGGCCTCACGGCCTTTTTCGCCTTGAGCGGCACCGTGTTCATCGTCCACCTCTATATCGCCTACGCCGACCTGGCCCTGGCCTTCTTCACCCTGGGAGGCGCGGGTCTCCTCTACCTCTGGCTCACCAACGCCGCCCCCCGGGGCAGCCTGGCCCTCACGGCCTGCTGCCTGGCGGGCCTGGCCTGGTGCAAGTACGAAGGCCCGCCCCTGGCCGCCACCCTGCTCCTGGCCGCGGCCCTGACCCTCCTCTGGCTGCGCCCCTCGCGCTGGCTCCGCCGCCTGGGGGCCTTGTCCGTCCCCCTGGCCGGCCTCCTCGTGGGCTACCTCCCCTGGCGTCTCTTCATCGTCCACCAAAAGATAGAGATCGGCGCCGACCACATTCAGAACTTTTATCCCCACCAACTGGTCCAGGCCGTCTATTACCTCCTGGCCGGTCTGGGCAACCCCTTTTACTTCGGCTTTCTCTGGCCCGCCCTGGCCCTGGCCCTGGTTCTGGCCGGCCGCCGCCTCTGGCGCTCCCCCAGGCTCTTCCTGGTCCTGTTCGTAGCGGGGAACCTGGCGGCCATCATCCTGGCCTACGCCGTGGCCCCCACCGCCGCCGCCGAGTTCCCCGCCTACGTCCGGGCCACCCTGGACCGCCTCCTCCTCCACCTCTCCCCCACGGCCGCCCTCCTCCTGGCCCAGGCCCTCAAGGACCTCGATGGACCTTGATGGACTAAAACCTTGAGGGGTGTACCGGGGGATCAACGCTCCCCCGCCCTCCCCCCAAACTCCCCGCCCAACCCCCTGTAATACTAATTTTATATCAAGCATAGAGTATTGGATGGTGGGGCGGGCCTCCGTGCCCGCCAAGTCCACCCTATCTTCTGAAGATTTACTGGATCGTTTTCAAAACTCTACCTTTGACGTCAAATTGGTATAAATAGTGAGGGCGACCCGCCGGGTCGCCCTGTTTTGCCTCTGGTGGCTCAGTATTTAGGGCGGGCTCTGCCCGCCACCTATCCCCGGTGGCACAGGCGTCTCGCCTGTGCAGACCCAGGATTATAGGGCGGTCTAGCCCCGCCAGCTCTTGTCCCGGTGGCACAGGTTTTCAACCTGTGCAGCCATGCATTTCCGGTGGCACAGGCTTCCAGCCTGTGTTCCTTTAACCCCCTCTCCCCCCGCTTTTGGGGGGAGAGGGCCGGGGTGAGGGGGCCTAGGGGCGAACCTTGGGTTCGCTCCAGGTTTTTTGGCCAGGGAGAGAAAGGTGCGCCAAATCTGCCCGTCCCCTGCGCCGTACGAACCGTCCAGGTGCAGCATCACTGCACATCGGTGGCGGCGTCAACGCGGCCCGCCGCCGCCATAGCTTAAAATAATTTCCGGCCGCCTCAATCCAGGATGAAAATAACCTCCATCTTCACCCGGTAGGTATTGATCTTGTTATCCTTGACGGAAACCCGCTGCTCCACGATCCGCAGGCCGGTGATGCCCCTGAGGGTGCTGGCGGCCCGGGCGAACCCCACCTGTACCGCATCATCAAAGCCCTTGGGGGATTCCGCAATAATTTCCGTTACCCTGGCGACATTAGTACCTGACATGGCTCACACCTCCTCTACGATAATCCGGCTTCCCTCCGCCGGCGGCTACCCACATTTGCACCGGTGCCTTGTTCACTATTCTAAGGCGCATAATCGCCATTGCAAGGTCAGGGAAGAAAAGATCAGAGAAATTTACCACGGGTGTGACAACCGGGCGGAGAGCGCTAACAGAAAATGCCGGACCCACGGTCAGGGGCGCCTGAACGCCGCACCCCTCCCCGCTTATTTGGACTTCCGGCTTAACAGGAAAAAAGCAATGGCCAGGCCCAGGAAAATGACCATGAGCCCCAGCGCAAAGTTGCGGCGGAAATGCAATTCCTCAAAACCTTTCTGAACTTGGACCTGCAGGGCGTCAAGCTTGACGTTGAATTGCGCGGTTTTCTCCTTCACCATGTTGACGTCCACCGTATGAAACAGGCTCCTGTAACTCTCTTTGGTGCGGTACAGGGTCTGTTCGTCCTGCGCCGTCGGGATTAACCCGGCCTGCAAGCGCCGCAGGCTCTTCTGGAGGTCTTCCATCTTCACTTCAGTGTGCCACAGAGCCGCCTTAATAGGCTTGGCCAGGTCATAACTGTGGCATTTGCCGCACAATTGGGGATTGATCAGGTTGATGTTGGCCTTTTGAATATCATGGGCCCCATGGCAGCTAACACAATTGGGCCCTTTGCCGGTGGTCATCAAGGCGGTGCAATGAGTGTTGGTGCATGGGGTCCCGTTCACATTAATCATGCAGCGGGCCCCGCCCATACAACAGCTTTTCATGATATCGATATGGCACTTGCCGCAAAACTGCATCACGCCCTTATAAGTCGGCACCCCCACGAAACCTTTCGCCGGCGACATGGCCAGGGCCACATTATTCGGGTCGCCGCCGTGACAATCATTACAGGCAATGCCATTCCGGTAGTGCACGCTCTTCCGCCACTGCGGCACAACCTCGCGATACGCCGGCTTCATCGTCGGCGCCGCGTGGCAGATGAGGCAGTCAATCCGTTCCACCCGGGGCTTGCCCGCCAGGCCTTGCGGCGAGCCATGCCCCCAGGCCGCCGGGGCCTGGATAATCAGGCTCAAGAGGCAGATTGCCGTCAGACCGAGCCGCATTAAAAAGACCCCCTTATGGTCAGCCCTATCCAGGCGGTGACGGTTCCCCAGAAGACCGCCAGCAAAAAAGGCCTTTTCAGAATATTTCTTTGGGGGGATTTATCCAGAAAAGGCCAAAAAATAAAGACGGCCACGAGGATTAACTGCACCGCGATCCCCAAAAATTTATTGGGTATGAGCTTCAGGATCTCATAGGGCGCCCGGAAATACCATTCCGGCCTTATGTGTAACGGCGTCTGTAAAGGGTCCGCGGGCACATTGGCGTCATGGGGCAGAAAAAACCCGGGCACGAAGGCGATGATACAAAACATGACTATGCAATAAATGGCTACCGCGACGGCTTCCCTGGAGAAGGGGAATCGGGATATCGGCTCCCACCCCCGGCGGGGATGAATCCGCAGATTGGCTGGGATGCCGTCATGCATTACCAGAAGCACTATCATCAACAGCGGCAGCAGGCCCACGTGCAAGGCAAAAAACCGTCTGAGGGTCGCGTCTGAGACCGGGCCGCTCACCCCCCTGAAAGCCTCGGTGATAAACTGTCCCACCCAGGGGAAGGCGGTCGGCATATCCGTCATGATGGTGGTGGCCCAATAACTCAGTTGACTCCAGGGCAGCAGATAGCCGCTCAGGCAGGAAGCAAAGATGGTCAGCAGCAGCAAGGCGCCCATCACCCAGGTGAGTTCCCGGGGTTTTTTATAGGAACCGAGATAAAAAGATGACGACATATGGAGCAGCACCACCGTCACCAAAAGATTGCTCCCCACCTGGTGCATCAGCCGGAACAGCCAGCCAAAAGGCACCTGGTCCATGATGATATGGACGCTCTTAAAGGCAAATTGCTCCTGGGGCACATAATACATGAGGAGAAGGATGCCGGTGATGACCTGGAACACAAAGGCTACAAAGGCCACCGTGCGGAGGGTGTAAAAAAACCGTTTGAGGTTGCCTGGCACCTGCTACCCCCTCAGTCGAGTCCTGATGTATTCATCGAGACCGATGCGCATAGCAAGCCCTTGGCGGATCGCAGGTATCATGTTGTCAGCCGATCTTGATATTAATCCCGTCAATTTTAAAGGGGAACTTCTCCAACGGCCGGGGTGGCGGTCCGGAGACCACGTTGCCGTCCAGGTCATAGGTGCCGTTATGGCAGGGGCAGATGAGCAGTTGCTGGGAGGCGTTATAATTCACCAGACAGCCCAGATGCGTGCAGACTCGGGAGAGGACAATATATCCGGTGGTTTTATGAATGATTATGGACGGCGTTTCCCCCACCAGCAGATTTTTCGTCGCCCCCACCGGCACTTCCGCCTGGGGAATAACCACGGTCTTTATCCCGGTGGAGCTGGCCACGGGGGCCAGAAAACGGCAAAGCGGGTAAATCAGGGTGCCTAAGGCGGTCAACCCCAGGAGAGAGGTCAATATTTTTAAAAAACTGCGTCTCTGCATGGCAAATCCGTAACCAGCAGTAAATAGCCGCGGCCGGGCAAAGCCGCTTCAGGGTGCCAGGCCATAAGGCCCAACGGAGGATACCGCCCTTCGACCCTCAAGGTATCGGGAGCTCAATGGCCGCAGCCGGGGGGTAAATCCATAGGCCCTTAGGCCCGGACGCCCCCCGGTAATCCGGGCTCAGCCGCCCCACTTGGACTTCAGGTATTGGTAAAGCTGTCGCATTTGACGATTCGAGATTTGGTCCGAAGAAAAGCCCGGCATCGGTCCACGGGCGCCATTGGGCAGAGTGGGGTTGCCGACGAAGGACCGAAACGTGTTGAAATCTTTCAATTTCGCGGACCCCTTAATGGGCAGATTCGCCATGACGTTATTGCCCCCGCCCGGATGACATCCTACACAATTGGCGTTGAAGATGTCGACGCCCGAGTTCAGGTTCTGGGCTCCTTGGGGGCCTGACCCCGCGCCCGTAGCGCACTGTCGCCCTCCCCGCATCATGCCGCCGCCCATCTGGCATAAGAGGCCCCTGGCATCCTGGGCCAGGTTCGCCTGTCCCACCCTGCCCGGATCTGCAGTTCCCCCGGGGATTTCTTTGGCTACCCTGGCATTTGGGGAATTTTCCGCCGCCTGCGCCCAACTGGGCAGGATTGACCAGAACAATGCCGCGAGCAAAATCAGACAGAACGTTGTGAATCTCATGGTGACCTCTCCATAATTGGTTAATGGTAATGTGCTAA
>CAYNMI010000068.1:0-10189 GCA_964398095.1 uncultured Desulfobacca sp. | reverse complement strand
TGCTTTTCCCGGATCTTGGCCACCTTGGGCTGGAGCTTCTGCATGTCCTTCATGGACTTGTAGCTCTTGTGGTTGGGCCACCAGAAGACGATCCGCAGCAGGATGGTCAAAATGACAATGGCCCAACCATAGTTGACGGAATAGTGGTCCAGCCAATTCAGGAAGTACAGGAGCGGCTTTCCCAGGAAATCGAACCAGCCGAAGTTGACCGCCCGGTCCAGCCCCAGGGGTTTGAGATCATCCAGGTTTTTCGGGCCGAAATAGAGCCCATAGGAAAACCGGGCCGCCTGCCCCGCTCCCAGACCCTCCACCGGGGTCCTCAGGCTGGCCACCATGGGGGCCTTCTTCGGCTCGCTCAGGGTGACCCAGGCCTTGCCGGTCTCGGGGACCATGGTCGTCATGAAGTAGCCTTCATCCAGCCCGGCCCAGTCCACCTTGCCGGTGAAGGTCTTGGATTCCTTGAGGCCGCCGCTCTTGATGTCTTCCAGCTTATTATTGATGGAACCGTTAAACCCGAGGAAATGAAAGCGGCTGCCTTCCTCGCCGGCAAAATTTTCGCTCAGGTCCAGGTTGAGTTGCCCGTCCAGGGTCTGGCCGGTATGGTTGGTCACCTGGATCGCCAGGTTGAAGCCGTAACTGTCCCCTTTGAAAGTGTACGTTTTGACCAGGGTCAGGCCCTGGGGGCTGACGCTGGTAAATCTTAAGGTGCCCTTCTGGCCCCCGCTCAGGTTTAGGGCCTTCGTGGAGGCCGCATTCACTTGCATGCCGGGCACGTTCAGCGTTTTCCCTTCCCAACTCACGGTCAGGGGCAATTCGTTATTGCCCGGCCGGACCAACTCCTTGGCTTTGATCCCCGCGGTTTCCGGGTTGAGGTAGCGCTCCACCTCCAAGCCCACCGGCCCTATCTTAAAATTCCAGATCGGCTTAAAGGGCATGCGGTCTTTATATTTTTTTAACTCAAAACTCTTCAGCCGGCCTCCCAACTCGGTAAATACCGCCCGGAACAAGGGGGTGTTCACCACCACGTCCTTGGCCGGACGGCCGGCTTGCGGCAGCACCGGCGCAGGCGCCGGGGGGATCTGGCGCGGGGCCGCGGCCGGAGGCGGCGCCGGGGGGGCCGGGGCCGGAGTCGCGGGTTGCGCCGCAGTGGTTTGGGTTGCCGGGGCGGGCGCCACGGGGTGTTTCATCTTGTCCCCGAAGTAGATGAACGCCATGAACACCAAAAAACTTAAGGCCAGGGCAATCAAGGCCCGTCTTTCCATAAAAAACTCCTAAGGTACCGGGTCCCACCCCCCGGGATGGAAGGGATGGCAGCGAGCCAGGCGGCGGAGGGTTAAACCCAGGCCGCGCCAGACCCCGTGACGGCTTACCGCTTCGGCGGCATACTGGGAACACGTCGGGGCAAACCGGCAGCTACTGGGAAACAGGGGTGAGATCAGCACCTGATATATGCGGATTATCAAGAGGGCCACTTTAGTCATGGGTTTCTTGCCTGGTCCGGGAGAACAGCAGCCGGCCTAACTCCTCTTCGACCTGATGATATGCTAAAGCCGCAGCCCCTTTCTTGGCCATGATGACGAGGTCAACGGCAGGCAGTCCGGTTTTGTGGCGGCGAAAAAATTCCCGGAGCACGCGTTTCACGCGATTGCGCTCCACCGCTTTCCCCAGGCGCCGGGTCACCACCAGCCCCAGCCGGGGATGGCTTGCAGCCATGGGCGCCAGGACCACGCCGAAATAGCGCGTATGGAGGCGTTTGCCCTGGGCCTGCGCCCGCAGGTAGTCGCGGCGATGGTGGAACCGCTCTGCCTGGGTGAAGCGGGCGGTCCCTCTAAGGCTGGGGTCAGGGCAGGGGCGGTGCACCGGCAGTTGATATCGGGGGTGAGGCTCAGAGGCTCCCCACCTCTTAGCCTGAGAGGCGTTTACGGCCTTTGGCCCGGCGGCGCTTCAAAATCCGGCGCCCGCTCCGGGTGCTCATCCGTTCTAAAAACCCGTGGGTGCGGGCCCGGCGCAAATTATGGGGTTGAAAGGTGCGTTTTGACATGTCGTCTTCCTTATTCCAGAACTTTTCCCAACCATTGTATAAACCATGTATAATGATTTTTGTCAAGGTCTTGACACGATTAATCCGGTGGCGGCGTCCAGATGAGCCTGAGGCCTCACCCGCCCGGGGGCCTGCCCTTGGACCTAGGCGCCCCGTCACCGTCCACCTCGTTTTCTGGAAATTCTCTTGAGGATTGGATCGAGGCTCAGCCTGAATCCATCGGGTGGAGCCCTAAGAAGACGCTGAGATTTTAGCCTCCAGACCCCCGGGAAGGGGGAAGTGAGGATTTTTAGGTTGTATTTTTTCCCTAAGTAGGCAAAATAGATAACTAAGGGACATTTCACGTCGCCATGGCCCTTGGGGACTGGGCGCTTTTTTTGCCCTTGGCCCGGCAGGTGCCCCGCCGGAAGGGGTGTGTTCACGATGCTAAGGAGTTATGCGCATGTTTTTTGATCCCATCTTAGGATGGTTTTCCAACGATTTGGCCATTGACCTGGGCACCGCCAACACCCTGGTTTATGTCAAGGGCAAGGGCATTGTCTTGAGCGAGCCTTCCGTGGTGGCGATCCGCAAGAACGACCGGGACCGCACCCGGGTCCTGGCCGTGGGCCGGGACGCCAAGATGATGCTGGGCCGCACCCCGGGGAACATCGTGGCCATCCGCCCCATGAAAGACGGGGTCATCGCCGACTTCGAAATCACCGAGGCCATGCTGCGCCACTTCATCCGTAAGGTCCACAACCGGCGCTCCCTGATCCGCCCCCGCATCATCATCTGCGTCCCCTCCGGCATCACGCCGGTGGAAAAGCGCGCCGTCCGGGAGTCGGCGGAATCCGCCGGGGCCCGGGAAGTCTATCTCATTGAAGAACCCATGGCCGCCGCCATCGGCGCCGGCCTGCCCATTACCGAGCCCATCTGTAACATGGTGGTGGACATCGGCGGCGGCACCTCGGAAGTCGCAGTCATTTCCCTGGCGGGCATCGTCTATGCCAAATCCGTCCGGGTCGGGGGCGACAAGATGGACGAGGCCATTCTGCAATACGTCAAACGGACTTACAACCTCCTTATCGGCGAGCGCACCTCGGAAATCATCAAAACCACCATCGGCAACGCCTATCCCGGCGCGGAGGTGGAGGCCATGGACGTGAAAGGCCGCGACCTGGTCACCGGCATCCCCAAAATCATCAATATTAACTCAGACGAGATCCGCCTGGCGATTCAGGAACAGATAGACAGCATTGTGGCCGCGGTCAAGACCGCCCTGGAGCAGACTCCCCCCGAGCTGGCCGCGGATATCGTGGACCGGGGCATCTATCTCACCGGCGGCGGCGCCCTCCTCAAGAACCTGGATATTCTCCTCCACCAGGAAACCGGACTGCCCATCAAAATCGCTGAAGATCCTCTGTCCACCGTGGTCATGGGCTCCGGCCGGGCCCTGGATAATCTCGGCATCCTTAAGGAAGTGATGGTGGATTGAGGCGGCTAGATGTGCACCCCCCAAATCGCTACCGCACCCCGCTCCTCATAGCCCTGGTCCTGTTACTGGTCTTTTCCGTCCTCTCCCTGAGCCTGAAGCGTTCACCGGCCCTCAAAAAGGTCCAGGGAGTAGTGCTGGCGGTCACTGCCCCGGGGTTGGAGGGACTGGAGTATGTCAGCAGCCGCGTCAAGCAGATCTGGCTGGGCTATTTCTATCTGGTGGACGTGCGCCAGCAAAACGCCGATTTAAAGCGAAAACTGGAAGAGTATAAGCAGCGGGAGGTCCGGTTCCACGAGGCGCAGCAGGCCATGACCCGCCTTGAGGCCCTCCTGGACCTGAAGCGCCAGGTGGCCCTGCCGGTCATCGGCGCCCGGGTCATCGCCTACGACCCCTCCCTCTGGTCCCGCACTGCCATCATCGATCAGGGCCAGAACCAGGGCGTCAAAGATGGGATGCCGGTGCTGGCCCCCCAGGGGATTGTGGGCCGGGTCGTGGGGGTCTACCCCGAGTATTCCAAAGTCATGCTCATCGTGGACCGCAAGAGCGGCGCCGATGCCATGATCCAGCGCACCCGGGTCCGGGGCGTGCTGAAAGGTCGGGGCGGCAACCGCTGCGCCCTGGATTTTGTCCCCAAGAATGCCGACGTCCAGGTGGGCGACCTGGTGCTGGCCTCCGGGTTGGTGGGCCTTTATCCCAAGGGTCTGGTCTTTGGAACAGTTACCGCCGCCAATAAGAAAAATCCGGGCGTCTTTCAGCAGATCGAAGTAACCCCCAGCACCGATTTATCGGCCCTGGAAGAGGTCCTGGTAGTGAAAGTGGCTAACCTGGCCTTATCCGAACCATGATTGCGCCTCTCTTCGCCTATAGCCTCATGGGCCTGGTGATTTTTTACCTGCAGAACCTGGTGTTCTTTCCCCATGTGCATCTGCGTCTGCTGGCCCTGCTCCTGTTTTACGTGAGCCTGCGGCCGTCCCTGGCCCTGGCCCTGGCCTTGAGCCTGGTGTTTGGCTGCCTGGAGGATAGTTTTGCCACCACCCCTTTTGGGCTCCATTGGGGGGCTTCCCTATTACTGGTGGCCGTGGCCCGGTTTTCCCGGCGTCGCCTGCTTCTGCAGCAACTGGGGTTCCAGGCGCTGGCCGCCCTGATCGCCCTGGCGCTCCAAGAGGTCTTCTTGCAAACCATCACCTTTATACTGGGCTGCCAGCCCTTCTGGACCCTCGATCTGATCAAGGTCCAGGTCATGGAGATCCTGGGCACTGCGGCCCTGGGGCCCCTGATGCATCTTTTGGTGCGGGGGGTCGAAAACCTGCTCCGGCGCATGGGCTGGCGGCCCCGAAGCGAACCTATGCCCTATCAGCCTTTTGGCAAATAAGGCCGACTGATCCTGGCCGGGGACCGGCGCGGGCGCCCGGGGCCGGTGACTGTTTTCCGCGGCCGGCGGCCCCGGGTCCGGGCTGCCGGGTTGATAACTTGAACAAATGAGGGTGGTCATGCCGCGCCTGGATGAACAGAAATTTTCCAGTCTCAAGCTCCTGGAACCCACCTCCGGGGGGGTAATGCCCCCGGAAGAGCAGGAGCGCGTCCGCCGGACCTTTAACCGCACCGCCCTGATCATTATCTGCCTCTTCGGCATCCTCTTTCTGCGCCTCTGGTTCCTACAACTGTTGCAAGGCAATGAGATGCAACAGCGTTCGGAGCACAACCGGATTCGCCTCCAGGAACTGCCTCCCTGGCGGGGCATGATTCTGGACCGCTCCGGTCAGGTGCTGGTGGCCAACCGCCCCAGCTATGAACTGGTAGTGGTCCTGGAGGATGCCGGGGATATTCCCCGTCTGGCCCATCGCCTGGGGCATCTCCTGCACCTGGACCCCCAGCAACTGACGGAGCAACTACAAAACGCTCAAAAAGCCGGTATTCACCAGGTGCGCATCCGCACCGATCTGTCCTGGGATGAGATGGCCCGAGTGGAGACCTTTCAACCGGAACTGCCCGGGGTGCTCATCCAGATCCAGCCGAAGCGGGAATATCGCGTTAAAGGCATGGCCTGTCATGTCCTGGGCTACCTGGGGGAAGTCAATGACGCCCAACTCAAGAGCGGCAAGTATGCCGATTACAAGATGGGGGATTACCTCGGTAAATGTGGGGTGGAGTTGGCCTGGGAAAAATACCTCCGGGGCCGCCGGGGCTACCGCCGCATCGAAGTGGACGCCTACGGCCGGGAACTGGGCCAGTTGGACAGCGTCTTTCCCACTCCCGGGGACAATATTTATCTCACCCTGGATGAGCGGATGCAACGGGAAGCCGAGGCCTGTCTGGAGGGCCATGTGGGGGCCATCGTGGCCCTGGACCCCAGGACCGGCAAAATCCTGGCCCTGGCTTCGTCTCCCACCTTTTCCCCGGAAGCCTTCGAACGGGGACTTACCTCCCAGGAATGGCAGAAGATCATCCACGATAAGACCCACCCCCTGGAAGATCGCGCCGTCAGGGGGCAGTACCCGCCGGGTTCCACTTTTAAGATCGTCATGGCGGTGGCCGGCCTGGAGGAAAAGGTCATCACCCCCAAAACCATTTTCAACTGCACCGGCTCCCTGACCTGCGGCAATCACGTGTTTCATTGCTGGAAAAAAGGCGGCCACGGCGCCGTCAATCTCTACAAGGCGCTGGTAGAGTCCTGCGACGTCTATTTTTATAATCTGGGCATGCGGTTAGGGATTGACCGCATCGCCAAGTGGAGCCGGCGCTTCGGCCTGGGCGCCCCCACCGGCATCGACTTCGATAAGGAGAGCCCGGGCCTGGTGGCCTCCACGGCCTGGAAAAAGGCCCGTTTTCATCGGCCCTGGCACGAGGGCGAAACCCTGTCCGTGGCCATCGGCCAGGGATACAATCTGGTCACCCCCATTCAGATAGCCCGGGTGGTGGCGGCCATTGCCAACGGCGGCATCATCTATAAACCCTATATCGTCGAAAAGGTGGAAAGCCCCGCCGGGGAGATTGTCTACCAGGCCAAGCCTGAGGTCCAATCCCGCCTGGACGCCAGCCCGGCCACCCTCGAGTTGGTGCGCCAGGCCCTGGTGGGAGTCGTCAATGACAGCCACGGCACCGGCAAGTCCGCCCGCCTGCCCACCATCCAGGTAGCCGGTAAAACCGGCACCGCCCAGGTGGTGGCCCTGGACCCGGATAACCCCAAAAAGAAAATCGCCCATGGGGAGCAAGATCACGCCTGGTTCGTGGGCTATGCCCCGGCCGGCGACCCCAAGGTGGCCATTGCGGTTTTGGTGGAACACGGCGGCCACGGCGGCTCCGCCGCCGGTCCCCTGGCCAGCCGGGTCATCGCCGCCGGCATGGCCGATCTCCACATGGTCCAGACGAAATAAAGATTTATGGGCGCAAGGTCCAGGGCTTCCGCCCCGGCGCTTACCCCAAATCCCTCAAGCTCCTTTCCCCAACGCTCTATAGCCATTGCCAAGAGTTCCTTCCTCTTTCCCCTCTCCCCCCTTTAAGGGGGAAGAGGGTCAGGATGAGGGGGGGGCAGGAAGAAACTTTTGGCAAGCAGTTTAAACGAAAAAAGGGCAACCTGCGTGGTTGCCCTCTCTTTCAGTGGCACCGGCGTCTCGCCGGTGCAGACCCACCCATCTAAGGTCCGGAGTCACATCCACCCCCCCTCCTGCCAGCCATACTGGCCAATGAGGCGCACGAACCGGCAGCCGCCGTGGTACTCAAACTTCAATCCGGCTTTGGTCTGGCGGACGCACGTCAGGGTTTGGGACCAGCGATCCCCCACCGGAATCACCAGGCGCCCCCCCAAAGCCAACTGCTCCGTCAGGGGCCGGGGCACCTGAGGGGCGCCGGCGGTGACGATAATGGCCTCAAAGGGCATTTCTTCGGGCCAGCCCAGGGTGCCGTCCCCCACCCGGGTCTTGAGGTTCGTATATCCCAGGGATTTAAGGAGCCGCTCCGCCTGGGCCAAAAGCGACGCCACCCGGTCGATGGTAAAGACCTGAGCCGCCAGCTCCGCCAGGATGGCCGCCTGGTAGCCCGAACCGGTGCCGATTTCCAGCACCCGGTCCGTGTCCTGCAGCTCCAGCAACTCGGTCATCAGGGCCACGATATAAGGCTGGGAGATGGTCTGGTCCTCGCCGATGGGCAGGGGGTAGTCGCCGTAGGCCTGGTCCCACAGGGGGGACGGGATGAAGCGGTGCCGGGGCACCTGGCGCATGGCCGCCAACACCCTGGGGTCGGACACCCCCCGGGCGGCGATCTGCCGCTCCACCATGCGCTGGCGCTCGGCGGTATATCGGTCTTCGGTCATTGACTAGCCTCAGCCCGCAAAGCGCGGCATGCTGCGGTTAAAATGCGGTCCGGGGCCGGGGCTCAGGGCCCCACCTCCCCGCCGGCGCCAACCGCTCCCGGCGGCAACCGGATTCCATCTTATTCGGTTGGGGGAAAATAGCAACTTTTAAAGGCAGGAACCGTGTTAGCGCTGGGGCCGCGCTCCTAATACCAAGTCGCAGTCAAACAGGTGGCACCGGCGTCTCGCCGGTGCAGACGCAGGCTGAGGCCACAAAAATAATTATTGGCGCGCCACTCGGTATGCCTAGAACCGGCCTTTCCCGGCGCCAGGTCAGGCGATCGCCGGAATTGGCCGACACCGGGGATTTGCCGAACAAGGGAATAATCCGGGTCCTTGGGGGCAGCATTGCGTTTTGCTATAATCAATCCATGGATAAATGCCGTTTTCACCCGGACCGGGACGCCTGCGTCCGCTGCCAGAAGCATGAATTGGGGTACTGCCAGGAGTGCCTGGACCTCTGCAAGGCCTGCACCGACCCCTGCATCTACTGCAAATTCCGCCGGGAATGCGTCATCTGGGAACTCTGCCGCAAGGAAGCCAAAAAGCGATGTAAGGAAAACGAGGGGGAAAAGGGGAAAGGGGAAAAAGGCGCAGAGGAGTAAAAATTAAAGGATTGGTGGCACCGGCGTCGCGCCGGTGCCGCGAGTTATCGGGGCAATTCCTCCGTTAGCGGTTTCCTGACCCATTGGTTCTCCTGGCCTTGGAAATCTTACTGGATAGCCAGGCGGCCAGGTTAAACCGCGGTGGGATCACCCATCTTTGGTGATCGCCTCGATTAATTCCAGTTTGACCTGCTCGGCTTTGTCGTTCTCCACCTGGCAGGTGCCCACGGCGCGGTGACCGCCGCCGCCATATTTGAGCATCAGGTTACCCACGTCCGTCTTACTGGTTCGCTGGATGATGCTGTGTCCCACGGTAAAGACGGTATTCTGGTTCTGCTTGCCCATAATGATCTGCATGCTGATGTTGCATTGGGGGTACATGGTATAGATGACGAAGCGGTTGCCGGTGTAAATCTCCTGCTGCCGGCGCAAATCCAGGATCACCAGGTTGCCGTGCACCGTGGCGTTCTCTTTGATCATCTGCCGGAAAACCTGGTCCTGCTCAAAATACCGCTCAATCCGCTCCTCCACATCCGGCATTTCGAGAATCAACTCCACCGGCTTGGTCCGGCACCACTCCACCAGTTCCATCATCAGCTGATAATTGCTGATCCGGTAATCCCGATAGCGGCCCAGGCCGGTGCGGGGGTCCATAATAAAGCTCAACAGCACCCAGCCTTTGGGGTTTTCGATGTCATCCATGGACAGGCGGCCGCTGTCGCATTTATCCACGTAAAACATCATTTCGTCGAAACTGGCGGGAAACCGCTCATGGCCGCCATAATATTCCCAGATGATCCGGGCGCAACTGGGGGCCATTTTGGCCATGCCCTTGAAGGTAAAATTAAAATGATGCCGCTCTTCCTCACTGGCATGATGGTCGAACCAGAGGCCGACCCCCGGGGTATAAGGAACATTGGCCAGGATGTCATCAGACGCAACCTCAATCAGGCCTTCCTGGACATCCTTGGGATGGACAAAGGTCCAACTGTCCAGGAGTCCGATTTCTTTTAGCAACACCGCACAAATCAAGCCGTCAAAGTCTGACCGGGTGAGAAGTCTCATAGCCCACTATCCCTCACACTGAATTTATCGTCCATCCATTATTAAAGCAATTTTTGGTGTTTGCCAAGCCATCTTTCCCCAACCGGTAGATTCTTTCAGGAGGGCGCCGCCCCCGGAGTTCGACTTACGGGCTCGAAGCTGGGGGGATATCAAGACTAAGGGAGACGATTTTTAAGGGAAAATATACTGCTCCCCTTGGGGCTGAGACCTGAAGCTAAGCGAGTATAATGGCTCAGGGGAAACCTGTTAAACGCCGTAAGATCGATCCGGAAACCTTGATGGCGTTTTCGGCAAAAAGTAATTGTCCTTAAATTTTCGGCAGACCAACGATCATTTCCTTACGGAGACAACGAAGCATGAAAATGCAGCACCGTTGCTCTCGGCGATGAACGGTAGGACAGCCGCCCCGGCTGCGTCATCTGGGAACTCTGCCGCAAGGAAGCCAAAAAGCGCTGCCAGGAAGAAGAGGGCGAAAAGGATTAAAAATCAAATCCTTGGTGGCGCCGGCGCCCCGCCGGTGGCTTGTTAGCACCATTTTTTCGCCAATCACGGCAGGTACGTAGAACGCACATAACTAAGACAAAATTACGGGATTGGGGGAGGGGGCTTGGGGGAGGGGGGGGGGGGGGGGGGCGGGGGCCCCGCCCCCCCCG
>CAYNMI010000067.1:0-10248 GCA_964398095.1 uncultured Desulfobacca sp. | reverse complement strand
GCCATGGTCACCGGGGTCAAGGCCCTGACCTTTTCGGCCCAGGCCGCCCTCCAGGAAGAAGACGACGCCCACGACGCCGAACCCCTGGGTTGGGGCAGCATCGTCCTCACCCTGGGGGCCGCCTTCCTCATGGCCTTTGTCTTTTTCGGCTTTCTGCCCCACTGGCTGAGCGGCAAGGCGGGCTTCCTGGTGGGCCGCACCCTGACCCCGGCCGACTTCAGCTTCAACGTCATCGACGGCCTCATCAAGGCCGTGTTCCTCATGCTCTATATCTGGGGCATCTCCTTTTTCCCGGACATCCGCCGGGTCTTCGAGTACCACGGCGCCGAGCACAAGTCCATCTGCACCTTTGAGGCGGGGGAAGAACTGACCGTGGACCACGCCAGGCGTCATCCCACCGCCCACGCCCGCTGCGGCACCTCCTTCATCCTGGTGGTGCTCCTGGTGAGTATCCTGATCTTCACCATCTTCTTTCCCCTGTTTCCGGCCCTGGACCGCCGGGGCCTGGTCAACAATTTCATCCAGGTCCTCGTCAAGGTGGCCCTCATGTTCCCCATCGCCGCGCTATCCTACGAAATCATCCGCTGGGGCGGCAAATACTCGCACAGCCGCCTGGCGGGAATCCTCCTGTGGCCCGGCCTGGTCACCCAGCGCCTCACCGCCTTAGAGCCCGACGATTCCCAGTTGGAAGTGGCCTTAACAGCCCTGAAGGCGGTCCTGGCCCGGGAAGAGATGCCGGAACCCAGTGGTCAGTTGTCAGTTGATGACAACCATTGCGCCGCATGCCAGACCTGATCCCTGACCCGCACCCCTCCGGCCCCGACCACCACAAACCCGAAACCGAAAACCGCAAACTGTATGTCGGCCCCGCGGGCTGGGATTACCCCGACTGGCAGGGGGTGGTCTACCCCAAGGGGCTCAAGGGCGCGGATCGCCTCACCTTCCTGGCGGCGCGCTTCGGGGCGGTGGAGATCAACGTCACCTTTTACCGGCCTCTGAATCCCGACTATGCCCGGCGCTGGCTGGCCGCGGTGGACCAGTACCCGGAGTTCCGCTTCACCGCCAAGGTCTGGCAGGTCTTCACCCACGCACGCCGGCTGGCCGAGCCCGAACTGGCCCAATTCCGGGACGGGCTGGCCCCGCTCCTCAATGCCGCCAGGTTGGGGGTGCTCCTGGCCCAGTTTCCCTATTCCTTCCACAACACCGAAGAAAATCGGCAGTATATATTGCAGCTCCAGGCCGCCCTGCCAAATTTTCCCCTGGCGGTGGAGGTGCGCCACCGCTCCTGGCAGCAGGGGGCGGTGCGGGAGTTTTTCCGGGCGGCGCACCTGGATTTCTGCAATATCGACCAGCCGATGGTCTCCTACCCCATGGGGGCTACGCGGTGGGTCACCGGCACCCGGGGCTACCTCCGCTGCCACGGCCGGCGTAAGGAGGCCTGGTTCGAATTCGGGGACGACCGGGGGGCCCGCTACGACTACCTCTACTCCCCCGGGGAACTGGAGGATCTGGCCGCCCGGACCCGGGAACTGCTGGAAAAAGCCCGGGAGACCTACGTCATCTTCAACAACCACCCCGCCGGCCAGGCCGTGGCCAACGCCCTGGAACTGGCGCATCTCCTCAGTCCGGCACACCGCCTGCCCGTGCCTCCGGGCCTGCTCATGGCGTTTCCCAGATTAGCCGAAACGGTTATGGGTGCAAAACCTGGGGAGGGTGAAAACGGTTGACCAGCACAAGTCCGCCGCATCCTTTTTCTTGAAGCAGGATGGATGATAGAGAGCAGATATATTCCACTGAGGCAGGGAGATAAAACCTACGATCAATATAATAATTTATTTTATTTAATTTATAAATATTATTGACATATCTTCACGGTGATGGTATGGGTATTTTTTAATGAAACGCTTTCTTCTCATGCTTAGTCATTTCTCATTTTACATCGACATCTCTGATAGTTATTTTGGCTTTACTCACATGGATAGTGGCCGGACAGGAGGCCCGGCACGGTCAAGATGAAACCTGGGAAATTGGGGAGCGAACATGATTTTCAGACGGCAGTTGCAGGGAGTCTTGGCGGGCGTGGGTCTAAGGACTATAAGCCGTCTTCTGGCGATAATGGTCCTGGCACTGGGTCTTTGGGGTTTGCCGCAAAGGGCTCGGGCGGCTGAGTATTATTGGATTGGCGGACTCAATTACGATGAATGGTATAATTGGAATTTTAGTAAAGTACCCAGAGCAGGAGATACAGCCTATTTCCCGGATAATTTTCCTGGTACTACTGCTCCAGTTTCTCACACCGTCGATACTCCCAGCGGCGGCTTGACGGTCGGGGAATGGGATTTTATCGAAACAAAACCCTACACCGTCAATGTGAATGGGAACCTTTACTTCGACGGTAATGGGATCTTAGCCGAGCCCGGCATAGGGAATCTCTACATCAATTCCGGCACTACCACGTTCACCGGTGACGCCACCGCCAAAAAAGCGACCC
The DNA here is from genome assembly GCA_964398095.1 of uncultured Desulfobacca sp. Classification (GTDB taxonomy): domain Bacteria; phylum Desulfobacterota; class Desulfobaccia; order Desulfobaccales; family 0-14-0-80-60-11; genus 0-14-0-80-60-11. Next base: position 7,757 of record CAYNMI010000067.1, on the reverse strand, counting down.
TCTACGTCAATGGCGGCACCCTGGCTGCGGGCAGCGACAACGCCTGGGGGAGCGAAACCATAACGATCAACAGCGGCGCCCTGCAGGCCGTCAGCGGCACCACTCCCACCCTGAGCAACAACATCAGCGTGAAGGGCAATTTTTTCATTACCGGGGACAGCGACCTTACCCTCAGCGGCAGCATCGATCTGGGGAACGGGCCCCGCGCTATTATCGTGGACAACACCGGCCACACTTATTTCACGGGCAACATCAACTTGAATGACGATATTACCTTCGGCGGGTCCAGCGACCTTACCATCAGCGCCGGCATCGATGTGGGGGACGCGGTCCGCACCCTGACCGTGGACAACACCTGCGTCACTACCATATTGGGTAACATCGTCGGCGGCGGCATCGTCAAGGCCGGGTCCGGCACCCTGGTCCTGTCCGGGAACAACACAATTCTCCCCGGCGGCAGCACCGAAATCAAGGACGGCACCCTGGTGGCGGCCAGTGACTCGGCCTTGGGCGGGCCCATGGGCGGATACTATCCGTCTGTGACGCTGAATGGCGGGACGCTGCAAGCCGGCGGCTCCGGGGACCGCACCCTGGCCAACCCCATCTCCGTGGCAGGCTTCAACTCCTGCATTAAAGGGAGCGCCACTAACGCCCTTACCCTGACGGGGGACATTATGATGCAAGATAATGTTCCTGTCCTGACGGTGAGCGGCGCCGGCAACGTCACCCTGGCGGGCGCGATCAGCGGCACCGGCGAAATTGACCTGACCAGCACCGGCACCCTGACCCTGTCCGGAGATAGTCAGTCCGGGGATAATCCATTTAATGGATTTATCTACCTCAACAGCGGCACCCTGGTGGCGGCCAGCGACGCGGCCTTGGGCAATGCAGACTTATGGCTGATGGGCGGGACCCTGCAAGCCGGGGGCACCGGGGCCCGCACTTTGTCGAACTCCATCTCCTTGGGCGGCAATTACTCCATCAACGGGACAACCAACAATGATCTCACCCTCAGCGGCAGCATCGATCTGGGCGCCTATAACCTGAGCGTCTCAGGCGACGGCAACGTCACCCTGGGGGGCGCGATCAGCGGCAGCGGCGGCCTCATCCTGGACAGCGCCACCCTGACCCTGTCCGGAGATAACACCTATAGCGGCGACACCAGCATCTCCGCCGGCAGCATCCTGGTGGTGGCCGGCAACTCGCCCGTGGGCACCAGTAATTTGAAACTGGGTGATGGGACGACCCTGCAAGCCGGAGGCTCCGGGGACTGCACTATAGACAACGCCGTCACCTTGACCGGCAATCCTTACATCGGTGTAATCGCCGGCCACAACCTCACCCTGGCGGGGGAGGTCAGCGGCAGCGGCGGCTTCACCATGGATGGTTCCGGCACCCTGACCCTGTCCAAGGCCGACAACCCCTATACCGGGACCACCAATGTCAACTCCGGGACCCTGGCCAGCGGAGCCGACAATGCCATCGGCCAGGGGACCACTTATATTAAAACCGGGGCGCAGGTCAACCTGGGCGGTTATAACCAGACCTTCGCCACCCTCAACGGCGAGGGCGAGCTTACCGGCACCGGCGTCATGACCATCGGCGCGGGCGACTTCAGCGGGTTGATCTCCGGAGCCGGTCAAGTCGCTAAAGACACCGCCGGCACGTTAACCCTGTCCGGGGATAACACCTATACCGGCGGCACCACCCTTAAAGCCGGCACTCTGGTGGCCGCCAGCAACGCCGCCCTGGGCACCGGCGCCTTATCTATGGAAGGCGGGACCCTGCAAGCCGGGGGCTCCGGGGACCGCACTCTGGACAACACCATCACCTTGACCGCCGATTCTTACATCAACGGGGTCACCAGCAACGACCTTAAGCTCATGGGGGACATTTCCGCGGGCATGAACAGTCCTGCCGTTATTGTGACTGGTGCCGGCAACGTCACCCTGGCGGGCCAGATCGGCAGGGGCATCACCGGCCTCTCCATGAACGGCACCGGCACCCTGACCCTGTCCGGAGATAGTGTTAATTTCGCAGGTATCACCACCCTCTCCAGCGGCACCCTGTTGGTGACCAGCGACGAAGCCATGGGCGTTGGTAATTTGCAATTGGCTGGAGGTACTCTGCAAGCCGGAGGCGCCGGGAACGTCGAAATAGATAACCCCGTTACCTTGACCGCCGATTCTTACATCAACGGGGTCACCAGCAACTCCCTTAGCCTCACGGGCGCAGATAACTATCTTGCTGGTATCAACTTGAATAGCTATACTCTTTCGGTGAAGGGCGCCGGTGACGTCGCCCTGGCTGACTATGGGGGCTCGATCAACGGCACCGGCGGCATCACCATGAACAGCACCGGCACTTTAACCATGTACGGGGAAAACACCTATACCGGCGGGACCACCATCACCGCCGGCACCCTGGTGACGGCCAACGCCGCCGCTCTGGGCACCGGCGCGGTTAAGGTCGGGGCCACCGCCACCGACGTGGCCACGCTGCACCTGACGACCGATCTGGGGGTCGGCGATTTTACCCTGAACAAGATGGCGGTGTTACAGGTAGATGCCGGCAAAACCCTCACCCTGAGCGGCAGTTTTTACAACTACTCACAAACCGAGGCCAACTGGCCCACTTCCAACGGCTTCAATCTCACCATGAGCGGCAGCACCTTCGAAGTGGCCGGCCTGGACTCCGGGGCGGTGGCGGAGGGCTTCAGCGACAACTTTAATCTGGACACCCTGACCGTCACCGGCCACCTGGTACTGGTGGATGATGCGAATAACGGCAACCGGGGCGGCATTCACGGCGATCAGGAAGCCCTCTACGTGAACTTCCTGACGGGCGAGTACGGCGCCACCCTGGACCTGAGCGGCCTCTGGCTTTACGTGTATAATGGCGGTGACTATTTCGCCCTGGCTGACGGTATTTACAACAATATCACGGTAACCGGCTCCCCGGTGCCCCTGCCCGGCAGCATCCTCCTCCTGGGCTCCGGGCTTATGAGCCTGGGCCTGCTGGGCTGGCGGCGCCAGAGAAGCTAACACCCCTTAAAACTGAGGCATGATTCCAAGGCAGGGTCATCGTGTCCCTGCCTTGTTTATGGATCCCCGAGAATGCAAAGTCACTGCCATTCTCTACAAGTTGGATCCGAATTCAAAGGGGCGACCCGGCGGGTCGCCCTTACGTTTACAGGGGGATGGGCGGGGAGTTTGAGGGGCGGGCGGGGGAATTCTCTACGAAAAATTCCCCCGGTCTTCCCCTCAACTATTCTCTGAAACTCAAATCCCTGCGCCGCGCCGCCCTAGCCCCAAATCGGCAGGGCCAGGAGGACTTCCGCCAGGCCCAGGCCCATGAGGAGCACGCCGGAAGCCACCCAGGTCCACTGGCCCAGCCAGCCATTCCCCAGGCTCCGCCCGATGCCGATTCCCAGCCAAAAGGTGAGGATGCTCAATAGTCCCACCGCCAGGGTGGTCAGGAGCACCGGCAGATTGATCATCGCGGCCGCCACGCCGTTGGGCAGATTGTTTAACAGCAGGGCCAGGCCCAGGAGCGTCCCTTCCCGGAGGTCGATGTGGCCGGAACGGTCCTGGTCGGACAGGGCGGGATTATCCAGGATGGTGAGCAGGCGCCGCCACAGGGACTTCGGAGCCGGGCCTTCCCCGGCCTCGGCCGGCCTCGCTTCCTGGTCTTGGCGCCGCCGCAGCACGGTCTCCTGCACGATCACCCAGGCCCCCATGGCCACCAGGATCGCCCCGCCCAGGATCGCCCCGCTTTCCGGGGAAAAGAATAAGAAGGTCTGGGCCCCCAAGAGCATGGCCAGGCAAGTTCCCCCCGCGGTGAACAGGGCGATAAACAGGTTGATGCCCAAGGGTAATCTGATCCCCCGGGCGCCGTAAGCAATCCCCACGCCCACGTTGTCCAGGTTGCAGGATAAGGCGATCAAAAAGGCGATCAAGAGGGTGTGGCCGGCCATATGATGGTTCCCATGGGGCCGGCAACCCTAATCGGGAGATCAGCCCAAGGCCTAGTCTGAAAATACTCGTTAGTATGTCCTGAAATTATTTGATTTTGATGAGGTTTTCATTAGATGTTGGCAATGATGCGCGCCAAGTCAAGATGAGGGGCTCTCAAGAGGGGAATTGTCCGTCTCCGGTCCGGCCGATTTCCGGGTTGACAGCCGGGACTTTCCTGGGACGAGGTTTGAGCCCCGCCCTTCCTGTTATTCTAAAGAATGGAGGTTATAGCGTTTGCCAAAAATTTCTTCTGATGGCTTTTCTAAAGTGGGGGGGTTAGGGGAGATTAGAGTGATGCCAAGATTGGAAAGAACTTTTGGCAACGAGTATAGTTTTTATCAAAGTCAATAATACTATGAAGGTCAAGTGTTGGAACCAATTAAAAAAATAACGCCCCGAAGCCCCGGGTCAGCAGCCCCAGCATCAAGGCCAGAACCAGCGACAGGCCCGCGGCCGCGGCCGCGCCCTTCCAGCCCAGTTCCCGGCTCATGGCCGCGATGGTGGAGGCGCAGGGGATATAAAACAGGACGAAGATCGTGAAGGTGAGGAGTTGGGTGAGGGTCAGCACCGCAGTGATCTGGGTGGTGCCCAGGGCCTCGGTGAGCATGATCAGGGACAGTTCTTTGCGCATGATCCCGAAAATCAGGGTCACCCCCACCGCCGCCGGCAGCCCCAGGATGGCGGTAAAGGGGCGGCACAGGTCGTTGACGTACCTGTCCAGGTGATAGAACTGGAGAAGGCTCAGGATCAGGCTGCCCACGATGAGGATGGGCCAGGCCACCACGATGAATTCCTTGAGGCTGTGCCAGGATTTGCGGGTCACATTCTTCACCGTGGGCAGGCGGTATTCCGGGATCTCCATGAGCAGGCCCGGGGAGACCTCGGGCAGGATCCAGGTGGACACCTTCCCCAGCAGGGCGATGACCACCAGGTTGAAGAAATAGACCCCCAGGGCCCACCAGGGCCCCAGGGCGTAGGCCACCAGGGCGAAGATGATCACCGACCGGGCCGAGCACGGCACCAGCACCGCCAGCATGGAGACCACCATCCGGTCCCGGGGGCTCTCCAAAATGCGGGTGGCCATCACCGCGGGCACACTGCAGCCGTATCCCAGGATAAAGGGGATGATGGACTTGCCGTGCAGTCCCAGAAAATGCATGAGGTTATCCAAGAGGAAGGCCACCCGGGGCAGATAGCCGCTGTCCTCCAGAAGGGCCAGGCCCACCAGGAACGGCAGGAGGTACGGCAGCACGATGGCCACCCCGCCGAAGATGCCCATGAGCAGGCCGTCCACCACGCTGTAGGCCAGGTTTTGGGTCCCCAGCCAGACCTTGCCCAACCCCTGGGCCGCGGTTAAATAGCCCAGCAGGAAATCCTCCACGTGTTGGCCCACCTTGAAGACCACCACGAAAAACATGGCCATGACGGCCACCAGGAGGATATAGCCCCAGAATTTATGGGTGGCGATCTTATCCAGGCGGGCCCGCCAGTCGGGCTTGACCGCGGGCTTGACGTGGGCCACCTGCTCGAAGATATTGACGCTCAGGGCGTGGCGCTCGGAGGAGATCACGGTTTCCGGGGGCCGGCCGTGGGACTGGGCCAGGATCTTCTGGCTGTTCTTCACCCAATGCACGGCCTGGCTGTCACGACGCCCGATTTCGGCGATGACGTAGGGGTCGTCCTCCAGGGCCTTGACCAGCATGAAGCGCCAGGGCAGCCCCAATTTTTCCGAGAACGTAAAGTCCAACTGGTCCGACAGGGCGTCGATCTCTTCTTCCACGTCCCGGGCAAACAGGGTCTGTGTGGGCCGCACCCCGGCCCGGCCGGCGCTTAACGCCGCCCGCAACAGATCGCTCAGGCCCCGCCCCGCCGCGGCCACCGTGGTCACCACCGGCACCCCCAACTGCGCCGAGAGCTTGGCGGCGTCGATGACGATCCCCTTCCGGGCGGCCTCGTCCATCATGTTCAGGGCCACCACCAGGGGGCGCTCCAGGCTCATCAGCTCCAGGGTGAGCTCCAGGCTGCGGCTCAACAGGGAGGCGTCCATGACGTTGATAATGACGTCGGATTTCCCCGCCAGGAGATAGTTGCGGGATTCCCGTTCCGCCGGGTCGATGGAGGTGAGGGAATAGACCCCGGGCAGATCCACGCAGGTGAGTTCCTCGCCTTCGAACACCACCCGGCTGGTGGTGTATTTCACCGTGGTGCCGGGAAAATTGGACACCGCGGCCTTATAGCCGCTGAAATAATTGAAAATGGTGCTTTTGCCGCAGTTGGGCTGGCCGATGAGGGAAATAATCATGGATAAACGCCGGGTCCGGGCTTCTCCTTAGGAATTTTCAGACTCATGAAGCTGTGGTCTTATCATTATTGATTCTCTATTGCAATAGACTTGCAGTGAAAATTCCCATTCCGCCTCCCGCGCTTCGCCAAATCCCCTTGGCCTAAACCCCCAATAGACCCCGAACCTTCGTGAAATCCTTGACACTCGGTCAAATTTTTATATATTAATTCTTTTGGCTAGAGAAATAAAGGACGCTTTTAATCCGGTAGACTTCCATGCAACCCAAAGCTTTACAGATTGCCGTCAAGGCCATCCCCGAAACCGGCCGGGAGGTCGCCGTCGACCTGGGCCCGGAGTGGTTCGCCCGCTGGCGCGGCCAGGACCCCGGCCTGGAATTCGCCGACGCCCGCATCACCGGGCTGGTGCGCCTGGAAAAACACGCCCAGGACATCCTGGTCAGGGGGCGTCTTGCCGGCCACCTGCAACTGGCCTGCAGCCGCTGCCTGGAATCCTTCCCGGCGCCGGTGGAAACCGACTTTGACCTCCTCCTGGTCCCCCGCCCCACGGCCCCGGGCCCCCCGGAAGAGGAATTGAGCCCCCAGGACCTGGACCTGGACTATTATACCGGCGAAGTGGTGGACCTGGAAAGCCTCCTGAAGGAGCAGATTATCCTCATGGCCCCCATCAAGCCCCTGTGTGATGCGGCCTGCCAGGGCCTCTGCCCCCACTGCGGGGCCAACCGCAATAACGAGGTCTGCGACTGCCGCACCGAAGCCGTTAATTCCGCCTTTGCCCAACTGGCAAAGTTGAAAATTTAAGGAGAACCCCCGTGCCTTTACCCAAAAGAAGGAAATCCATCTCCAAGAAGAACATGCGACGTTCGCATGATGCCCTGACGCCGCCGCAGTTGTCCACCTGTCCCAAGTGCAATGAAGCCAGGCTGCCCCACCATGCCTGCCCCCATTGCGGCTTTTACAAGGGCCGGCTGGTAGTTCCCAAAGCCGCGGAGTAAGGGGCCATGGATTACCTGCTCACCGAAGAGCAGCAGATGCTCCAGGAACTGGCCCGCCAGATCGCCCACGAGCGCATCAAGCCCGTCCGGGCGCAGTTGGACGAAGAAGAAATCTTTCCCTGGGACATCATGGCCGACCTGGCCCAGGCCGATCTCTGCGGCACCGTCATCCCCGAAGACTACGGCGGACTGGGCCTCGGCTGTATGGAAAACTGCCTGGTCCTGGAGGCCCTGGCCGAAGGCTGCGTGGGCGTGGCCACCACCTATGCCGCCAGCTTCCTGGGGGCCTATCCCCTCCTGCTCTTCGGCAATGACGCCCAGAAACACCGCTACCTGCCGCCCCTGGCCCGGGGCGAAGCCCTGGGCGCCTTTGCCTTGACCGAACCCCAGGCGGGCAGCGACGCCGGCGCCATTGCCACCACCGCGGTGAAAGACGGCGATTTTT
>CAYNMI010000066.1:0-10327 GCA_964398095.1 uncultured Desulfobacca sp. | reverse complement strand
AAGATTGCCCAGGACGAGTACCATTTCGGGGTGGTCACCTTCAACGATGTCTTGCAGGCCAAGGTCTCCCTGGCCGACGCCCAACAGAACCTGATCGTGGCCAAAACCGATTATGTCGACACGCGGTCGGCGCTCAACAAAGTCTTGATGATCCCCGTGACCGCCCCCACGGTCTTAAAAGATGAAAATGTGGTGCTCAAGACCTGGGATCTATCCCCGGCCACCGATGTGGCCCTGCAGCAACGGAGCGATCTCAAGGCTTCGGAAGACCGCATCCACCAGCAGGAAAAAACGGTGCGGGAGACCCAGGCCCAGTACTTCCCCAAATTTTACGCCCAGGCGGGTTATGCGTACCAAAACAATGATTCCCTGCTCCATAATTCCCAGTGGTTCGCGGTCCTTGGCCTGAGCTGGAACATCTTCTCCGGGTTGGACACCAAGGCCGCGGTGTCCCAGGCCAAGTTCAAGGTGGAGCAGCTCCAGGAGCAGCATAAGGACCTGAATGAGCAGATCCGCCTGGACGTGCAGAATGCCTACCTCAAGGTCAAAGAGACCGCGGACCGCATCAAGACCACGCAAACCGCGGTGACCCAGGGTGATGAAAATCTGCGTCTGAACGAAGAGCGGTATAAGGAAAGCGTCGGCACCGCCACCGACGTCATCGACGCCGAGACCCTGGTGACCAGGACCCGGGTCAATTACTGGACCGCGGTTTACGACCATCAGATGGCTAAGGCCCAGATGCTCTGGGCCGTCGGCGGCATTGCGGCATTGCTTCCCCAGGAGAATCAGCCAAACCATGTCCCGTAAGACTCTCGTCCGCATCGGTATCGGTATCCTGGTCCTCCTCATGGTGGGGGCCGGGGTGGGCTACTGGATCTATATCCATATTTTCGTCAGCACCGATGACGCCTATGTGGCCGGTTATGTCGGCGTCATTGCGGCCCGGGTGCCGGGGCGGGTGGCCAAGGTCCTGGTGGATAACAACCAGCACGTCATGCCCGGCCAGATCCTGGTGACCCTGGAGCCCCAGGACTACCAGACCGAGGTGGCCAAGGAAGAGGGCAACCTGGGCCGGCTGCGCCAGCAACTGGCCCAGGCTTACGTGCGGGTGGCCACCGCCAGGACCAAACTGCCCCAGTCCGCGGCCAATTTCCATCTGGCCGGGATTGACAAGACCCGCTACACCAACCTTTATGAGCGCCGGGTCATCCCCAAGCAGACCCTGGACCAGGTGAACGCCCGCTACCGGGTGAACCAGGCCGAAGTGAGCCGCTCTCAGAAGGAATTGCAGGAATCCCTGGCCGCCATCGGCGGGTCCACCAGCATCCCCCTGGAAGAGCAGCCGGCCATCAAGGAGGCCAAGGCCAAGCTGGAGCAGGCCCGCCTCAACCTGGGCTACACCCAGATCCGCGCCCAGATCGAGGGCTACATCACCAAGCGCCAGGTGGAAGTGGGCAACTGGGTCCAGCCGGGCCAGCCCTTGATGATGCTGGTGCCGCTGCAGCCGGTTAAACTCTGGATCCAGGCCAACTATAAAGAGACGGAACTCACCCACATGTATATCGGCCAGCCCGCCAGGGTCAGGGTGGACAGCTATCCCGGCGTCGACTTTAAAGGGCAGGTGGCTTCCATCATGGCCGGCACCGGCTCGGCGTTCTCTCTCCTGCCGCCGGAGAACGCCACCGGCAACTGGGTGAAGGTGGTCCAGCGGGTCCCGGTCAAAATCACGCTGACCCCGCCCTTCCCCCCCAACCGCCCCCTGCGTTTGGGGATGTCCACCGAGGTTACCGTCGACACCCGGGTACGCACCGGCAAGCGGCTGTTGGGGCCGGAGGGCCATTATCCGGCTCCATAAACCATGCGTCCCCCTTGGCCGTCTCCCGGCAGCGCCCGGCCCCAGGAAGTCTGTCGAAGCCCCATCTTGAGCCGGCCACGCCGGGACCATCCTTGGGCTTCGATGTTGTTGCCGGTATTGATCAGGTTGTGAGCCCGAAATGACCACCCCTAACCACGGTTCCCCGGTGGAAGTCAACAAATGGCTGGTCACCATCGCGGTGATGGCCGGCACCTTCATGGAAATCGTGGACACCACGGTGGTCAACGTGGCCCTGCCCCATATCGCCGGGTCCCTGGCCTCCTCGGTGGACGAAACCACCTGGATTCTGACGGCCTATCTGGTCTCCAACGCGGTCATCCTGCCCATCACCGGCTGGCTCTCGGCCCTCTTCGGCCGCAAGCGCTTTCTGATGCTCTGTATCACGATATTTACCGTCAGTTCCATGTTGTGCGGCATGGCCACCAATCTGGGGATGCTCATCTTCTTCCGCGTCATCCAGGGGGCCGGCGGCGGGGCGCTCCAGCCCATCTCCCAGGCCATTCTTTTAGAAACCTTCCCGGTGGAGGAGCGGGGCATGGCCATGGCCCTGTGGGGCATCGGGGTGATCATCGCCCCCATCGTGGGGCCGGTCATGGGGGGCTGGGTCACCGACAACCTCACCTGGCGCTGGGCCTTCTACATCAACCTGCCCATCGGCCTCATTTCCCTGATCCTCACCTTGCTGTTCATCTTTGACCCGGCTTATATCCGGCGCCAGCGGGCCGGCAGCATCGACTACTGGGGGCTGGGCCTGTTGATCGTGGCCCTGGGGGCCTTACAGGTGGTGCTGGACAAGGGCGAGCGGGATGACTGGTTCTCTTCGGCGTTTATCACCCGCCTGGCCATCATCGCGGTGGTGGGCTTAATTATCCTGATTTACCATGAGCTCAAAACCCGGCACCCCGTGGTGGACCTCCGCCTCTTCAAGGAGCGGAACTATGCCTCCGGCGTGACCATTATGTTCTTTTTCGGATATGTGCTCTACGGCAGCATCATGCTGTTGCCGCTGTACCTCCAGACCATCATGGGTTACGACGCCACCCTGGCAGGCTGGGCCCTGGCCTTCGGAGGTATCGGCTCCCTCATGATCATGCCGGTGGTGGGCCGGCTGACCATGGTGGTGGACAGCCGCAAAATAATCTTTGTGGGCCTGCTCCTCAACGCCTATGCCGTTTATCTGATGAGCGGCTACACCACGAACGTTGATTTTTTCCACGCCTGGTGGCCCCGGTTCGTCCAGGGCTTTGGCCTGGGGGCCACCTTCGTGTCCCTCACCACCCTCACCATGTCCCGCATCTCCCAGGAAAAAATGGGCAACGCCACCGGCATCTTTAACCTGATGCGCAACCTGGGGGGCTCCTTCGGGATCGCCACCGCCACCACCTTGCTCTCCCGGCGCAGCCAGTTCCACCAGAGCCGCCTGGTGGAGCACCTCACTCCCTTGGCCCAGCCCTTTAACGACTGGCAGCATCATCTGTCCCAAGCCCTGCCGAACCTGGGGAACAACTGGCAGTGGTGGAATGCGCCCCAGGCCATGGCCAGTCTCTATCATGAGGCCGGGCGCCAGGCCCAGATGCTGGCTTTCTGCGACGATTACTGGTTTTTCACCATCGTCTTTCTCTGCCTGTTGCCCCTGGCCTTTCTCATGCGGCGCAGCCCCAAACCGGTCGCAGAAGCAGAGACGGGCGTCGAAGTCCTTCCTTGATCCACCGCACTCTGATATTATAACAAGATTAAGGCTGGTAACCGGCCGGTTGCCGATCCCCCGCGCCCCAGGGCCAGAAGGATACGCAGGTGCGCCTCATTAACCTCATTCTCCTCGGCATCGCCACGATTTTCTTCGTCTGGATTCTCAACAAAGTCGGCTGGGATACGCTGGGGCATTATCTCTACCAGGTGGGCTGGTATTGGCCTTTGCTGCTGCTCCCCTATGGGGTGGTCAACTTGCTGGAATCCTGGTCCTGGCAGTATATCCTGGTCAACCCGCCGGCCAAGATCACCGTGGGCCGCCTCTACTGGCTGCGTCTCGGGGGGGAGGCCCTGAATCAACTCACTCCCACCGCCTGCCTGGGGGGTGAGCCCTTCAAGGCCGCCCGCCTGCAGGCCGACGGCGTGCCCCTGGAGGTGGCCAGCGCCTCGGTGGTCATCCTCAAGGGCATCCTGTTCCTGAGTCTGACCCTCTATATCTTTCTGGGGGTGGCCCTGGCCCCGGTCTTTTTGCCGGAGGCGGCCAAGCACATGCTGATCTTATGTGTGGCGGCCCTGGGCCTGGCCGCGGTGGGCGTCACCTTCATCGTGCTCCAGCGCCGGGAACCCTGCGGCAACAGCTTCCGCTTCCTCTCCCGGCGGGGCTGGGTGCCGCACTTTCTCCGGAATCAGGAAGGTTTTTTACAGGACCTGGATACGGCCATGTCCCAGTTTTACCGGCAGTATCCGGCCCGGGCCGCCCTGGCCTTTTCCCTGTTCTTCTTCAGTTGGCTGCTCCATTCCGTGGAGGTCTTTCTGATCTTCTGGCTCCTGGGCCACCCCATCAGTTGGGGTCTGGCCGTCTGCCTGGACTCCCTGGCCATGCTCTTCACGGCCCTGGGATTTTTCATCCCCGCGGCCATCGGCGTGCAGGAAGGGGGCAACATCCTCCTGGCCCTGGGCTTTAACCTGGGCTTCACCCTGGGCGCGGCCTTCAGCATCCTGCGGCGCATCCGGGAGGCCTTCTGGCTCTGCCTGGGCCTGGTGGTGGTCTGGTGGGAGAAGTGAGTCCCGCAACCCCGCCAATCCGTTAGATTCATTAAATTCCCCATCCTGACCGATACATCTTCCAGATCTGAGGGCTTGAGGTTTCACCGGCGCCGCTTCCGAGCTGTCCCCTGTCCGGCTCCGGCCTGGTGAAAGAAGTCATGGCCCCGCCGAGAGAGATCCCATGCCAGAGAAAAATCCCGCCACCAGGCCGGCCCATGCCGGGCGCACCCGGACCGGAGAGTTGGCCCCGGACCAGGCCACCGCCTCCCGCCTCAGGCGCCTGGCCACCTGGTGCGGAGGGTTGGTGGTCTCCCTGGCCATCCTCTGTCTGTTGGGGTGGTGGATCGGCATCAGATTTTTTACCCGGATCCATCCCCAGTACATTCCCATAGCCAGCAGCACGGCCCTGGCCCTGTTGATTCAGGGAGCCATCCTCATCCTTGAAGTCAGAGGCTCTTGGCGCGGCAAAGGCCGGCGGCTTGCGGGGCTGGCCATCGTCAGCTTTACCCTGGTCTACGGCCTGCTCACCGCCATCAAGTATTTTATCGGGGTGGATTTAACCTTCGAACAGGTCACGTTTCCGGCTTCCGAACCCTTCGGTGTGGTGATGACCAACCGGATGTCCCCCATCACCGGGACCCTGTTAGGCCTTTCCAGCCTCTCCCTGTTTTTTATGCTGCGCCCCGCCCCGGGCCGGATCGCCCGGCACCTGCCGGGGATTTGGGGGGGATTGGTGGTCATGGGCAGTTTTGTCGTGATCATGGGCTATCTGTTCGGCACGCCGGTGCTGTACGGCAGCGGCATAATTCCGGTGGCGGCCATGACCGCGGTGGGTTTCATGCTGTTGGGGGTGGGGCTCACCGCCGCGGCCGGCCCCGATTGTTTCCCCCTGCGGGCCCTGGTGGGACCCTCGACCCGAGCCCGGCTCTTGCGGGCCTTCCTGCCGGTCACCGTGGGCGCGGTCCTCTGCCAGGGGCTGCTGCATGTGGTCCTGCCCCGGCTGGTTGGCCAAGTATCCCCCGCTATAATGACGGCCCTGTTGGCTCTGGCCTTCGGCGCGGTCACCGGTCTGGTGGTGGCCTTGGCCGGACGGAGTATCGGAGAGGACTTGGACCGGGCCCGAGGGGCGCTGCTGGACTCGGAAGCGAAATATCGCCGGCTGATGGAAAGGGCCTATGATGCCATTCTGATTGCCGATGCGGATACCGGGATTATTGTCGACGCCAATCAAAGGGCGGAAGAATTGTGGGGCCTGCCCAAGGACAGGCTCATCGGCCTGCACCAGTCGCAACTCCATCCGCCGGAGGACAGGGAACGCAGCCGGCGGGAATTCCAGAAACGCGCCATCACTGCGGGACTCAGCACCGACGAGGTCATCGTCAACGCCGACGGCCGCCTCATTCCCGTGGAGATCAGCGCCGCCGCGATCCAGGTGGGAGATAAGACCTTAATTCAAGGGATCTTTCGGGATGTCTCGGAACGCCGGCAGGCCGAAGCGGAACTCCGCGCCGCGGCCCAGAAATGGCAGACCACCTTTGATGCCATCGGCGCCGGCGTCTGCCTGATCGGCGAGGATTTAAAGATTATTCAGTGCAATCAGGCGATGGCGAAGCTGGTGGCCAAGCCCCTGCCGGAGATCCTGGGGCGCACCTGCTGGGAACTTTTGTTGGGCGCTTCCGAACCCAGCGAAGAATGTCCCTGCGTCCGCATGTTGCAGAGCCGCCGGCGTGAAACCCTGACTCTGCCTCGGGGCGAGCGCTGGCTATATGCCGTGGTGGATCCCATCCTGAACGAGGCCGGGAAGGTGAGCGGCGCGGTTTATATCATTTCGGATATCACCGACTACAAACTGGCGGAAGCCAAGATCAAGAATTTATACATTCTCCTCCAGGCCATCAAAGACATCAACGAGGCCTTGCTCCGGGCCCAAAGCGAATCGGAGCTGTTTCAGGAAACCTGCAATCTGCTCCTGCGAGTGCCGTATATCAAGTTTAGCTGGATCGGGCTGGTGCAGCCTGACCGGCAGGAAGTCAAGCCGGTGGCCTGGGCCGGGGCGGAGGCGGGGTATCTCGAGATCATCCAGGGTCGCTGGGATGAGGCGGCATATGGCGACAATCCCACCCGTAAGGCCATCAACACCGCCACCCCCTTGGTCAGGCAATCCATCGAAACCGACCCCGCACCGAACCCCTGGCGCCAGGCCGCCCTGGAGCGGGGTTATCAATCCAGCATCACCCTTCCCTTAATCCATAAGGGCGAAGTAATCGGGGTCCTCAAGGGTTATGCCGGGGTGGCGGAGGCCTTTGGGGTAGAAGAGGTGGAATTCTTAAATCAGGTGGCCAGCGACATTGCGGTGGGCATCAGGTCCCTGCGCCTGGCCCAGGGACTGCAACAGGGTTTGCGACAATTGCGGGCCATGATGGGGCAAACGGTGGAGGCCATCGCCTCCATGGCCGAGATGCGGGACCCATATACCGCCGGCCACCAGCGGGGCGTCACCCTGCTGGCCTGCGCCCTGGCCGCGGAGTTGGGTCTGGATGAGGACCGCATTGAGGGCATCCGGGTGTCCGGATTTCTGCATGATATCGGCAAAATGGTCGTGCCGGCCGAAATCCTCAATAAACCCGGCAAACTTAGCAAATTTGAGTTTGAGATCATCAGAACCCATTCCCAGGCCGGCTACGATATTTTAGAGAAGATCGATTTTCCCTGGCCCGTGGCCCAGACCGTGCTGCAGCACCATGAGCGCTTGGACGGCTCCGGCTATCCCCAGGGTTTAATCGGTGCGGACATCCTGCTGGAAGCGAAGATTTTGGCGGTGGCCGACGTGGTGGAGGCCATGGCCGCCCACCGGCCCTATCGGCCGGCCTTGGGGCTGGACCGGGCCCTGGAGGAGATCACCAAAAATCGCGGCAGCCTCTATGATCCCGAGGTGGTGGATGCCTGCTTAAAGATATGCCGGGAAAAACGGGTAGAGATCTCATCCCCGGTTGAGTCAGGCTTTCCCCCCCAGGCGGCGGTTTGGGGGAGAGGCTGATTACGCCTGGAGCCGTCAGCCGCAGCGGCCCTGGCCTCGACCCTAAGAAGCTTCCAGGACTACCCTGGAGCTTGCCGCCCCAGGGCTGGTCGGGGCGGCGGGATTTGAACCCGCGGCCTCTTGGTCCCAAACCAAGCGCGCTACCAGGTTGCGCCACGCCCCGATGAGGTTGGATGATCGTGCCACAAGGCCCCAAAATAAACGTGCCGCGCCCCCTTAACCCCGCCGCCGCCGCCAGGGCGGTGCGCCAACGACGAGTAACTTCGTGGTCTTATACCGCTTTCCGTTTCAAATGCAACCAACTGAACTTGTAACTTACTGATAATTCATATTCTTTTAACCGAAAACCGAAAACTGCAAACCGAAAACGGCATTAGTCAGGCGAGCTCGGCCTGCCAGGCGGCGATCAGCTCCTTGATGGCCGCCAGGGCCCGGGCCCGGTGGCTGATCCGGTTTTTGACCTCCGGCCCCAATTGGGCCATGGTGGCCTGATAAGCCGGCACCCAGAAGACCGGGTCGTAGCCGAAACCCTGCTCGCCCCGGGGTTTAAGGGCGATGCGCCCGGGACATTCGCCCCGGGCCCGCAGGAGGCGGCCGTCCGGGAGGGCCAGGGCGATCTCGCAGACGAAGCGGGCCCCCCGCTGCTCCCAAGGGACGCCCTGCATTTCCTCCAGGAGTTTGCCCCAGTTGTCCGCGTCCGTGGGGGGCCCGGGCCCGGTGCGGTCCTGGGCGTAACGGGCCGAGAAGACCCCGGGGGCGCCCCCCAGGGCGTCCACTACCAGGCCCGAGTCGTCCGCCAGGGCGGCCTGTCCCGTGAGCCGGGCCACCGCCTCGGCCTTGGCCGCGGCATTCTCCCCAAAGGTGGCGCCCGTTTCCGGGATCTCCGGGAGGTGGGGAAAATCCGTCAGACTCAGGAGCTCTACCCCGGTATCCTCAAGGAGGGCCTGGAGCTCCCGCACCTTGCCGGGATTGCGGGTGGCCATCACCAGGGTAGGGGGAGCCACGGGCTCAAGACCTCTTCCTGGATGCGGGTGAGTTGTTTGATCCCCGCCTGGGCCAGTTCCAGCATCTGGGGCAGCCGGGCCGCGGGAAACGGCCCGCCCTCGCCGGTTAACTGCACCTCCACCAGCTCGCCCTTGCCGGTGCCCACGAAATTGGCGTCCACCCGGGCCTGGGAGTCCTCGTCGTAATCCAGATCCAACAACAGCCTCTCCCCCAGGAGCCCGACGCTCACCGCGGCCACCTGATCCCGGACGGGGGAGCCATCCACCAGGTCCCGGCGCCGGAGCCCCTCCAGGGCCAGGCACAGGGCCACGAAGGCCCCGGTGATGCTGGCGGTGCGGGTGCCGCCGTCGGCCTGGATGACGTCGCAGTCGACGATGACGGTGCGGGGGCCCAGGGCCTGAAGATCCACCACCGCCCGGAGGGACCGGCCGATGAGGCGCTGGATCTCCAGGGTGCGGCCCCCGGCCCGGCCCTTCATAGACTCCCGCTCTTGCCGGGGCTGGGTGGCCCGGGGCAGCATGGCGTATTCGCCGGTGACCCAGCCGCCCCCGGTGTGGAGGCGGAAAGGGGGCACCACCTCGCTGACGGTGGCGGCGCAGATGACCCGGGTGCGGCCCCAGGTGATCAGGCAGGAGCCTTCGGCAAAATCCAGGTAATTCGGGGTGATGCTGATCTCCCGCAATTCATTGAAGGCCCGGGTGCCGCGGCGTCGCATACGTTTCCTTTGGCAAGAGGTTGTCGGGGTAAAACCGTGCTCCTCACCATCCCCTCGGTCTGGGAGGGGCCCCGGGGAACCGGGGAAAAAGGGGGAAAAACCTCAGCTTCCCACCCCTTTTCGCCTTTTCCCCTTTTACCCTTTTCCCCCCTCTTTAAGAGAACGGCGCAAGGTGTCGATGACCAGGTTAAAGGTGTCGTTGAAGGAGGCCGGGGAGACGCGCCCCACTTCGATGAATTTGACCACGATCTCCTTGGCCACCTTCAGGAGCAGTTCCTCCCGGGGGGTCAGGGGCCGTGGCGATTCTTTGTCCCGGGCCATGCGGGCGCCTCCCTGTGGGGTGGATTTTTTGATATAGTGAAACAGTGAGCAGTAAGCAGTGAGCAGTAAACAGTGAGCAGTGAGCAGGGTGATTCTCGACGGCCGCGTTGATTCCTGCTTTTCCAACTGCTGACTGCTAACTGCTCACGGCTCACTCAAAAATTTCCCCGCCGGCCAGAAGAAGGCCAGTTCCGATGGCCGGCGGGGCGGGTAAGAAGAACCGGGCACAGCCCTCCTTAGGGCACATGATAAACCAGGGAGTCAGGCAAGGCAAGGGGGAATCCGTGAGCCGCATCCGTATTCTGGACCCCCAGGTGGCGGCCCAAATCGCCGCCGGAGAGGTCATCACCCGGCCCGCCGCGGCGGTCAAGGAGCTGGTGGAAAACGCCCTGGACGCCGGGGCTTTGACCATCACGGTGGCCCTGGAAGAGGGCGGCCGCCGGCTCATCCGGGTGGTGGACGACGGCTCCGGCATGACCCCGGAGGAGACGCCCCTGAGCCTGAAGCGCCACGCCACCAGCAAGCTTAAGGCGGAAACCGATCTCCTGGGCATCACCACCCTGGGGTTTCGGGGCGAGGCCCTGCCGTCCATCGCCGCGGTGAGCCGACTCACCCTCATCAGTTGCCCCCCCGG